>JBDTTO010000481.1:0-3682 GCA_039930585.1 Gemmatimonadaceae bacterium | reverse complement strand
CTGTTGTCGCCGGTGAATCACGGCGAAAGCGTGCACACCGATGAGCACACGCCCGATGTGACTTCCATTGGCCATTACATCAAGTGGAACGCAGCATGCCTTTGTCATCGTCCACGCAAAGGCCCGCTCCCGCTTCGCTACGTTGGATTCACACTCGGCAGCGATACTGTAAAGTTTGGCCCTAATTTTTCGAGTCAACCCAAACTCGGATTTCTGGCCGACGCACCGGAAGGCATTCCTGTTCAGGTGGAATTGCGTCCTGATCCAGATGAAACGTTGTGGATCAACCAGTTGCTGTCGAAAATTGCGCGCCGCACTCCCTCTTCAGGCTGGGGTTATGATGTCACGATTGCGCGACGCGACACAACATTGCGCATCTTCGCGACGCGTTCCATGCCCATGGCAAACGGCGACACGGCCATCTATGCGGCAGAATACACAGGCGCCGCCATCGATTCATTGTTGGGTGCTGTATTAACCGCGCGTGATTTGTTGCCGCCGTCACTTGTTTCGCAGCGCAACAACGTTGACGTGATGGACCTTGAAGTCACCGACGTAACTGGTGCAGTGCTGTATCGGACGGCTTCCACAACAAAATGGGAGGACGATGCGACGACGTCGTTGCCCGAGAGTTATGGCGGATTGCAAATCAGAACGCAATTGCGACCGGCGCAAGCGGGCGCGTTGCTGATTGGTGGCGTGCCAGCTTCGCGTGTCCCAGTATTGCTGGTGATGCTGGTCTTGACTGCAACACTGTGCGTATTCGCTGCAGTTCAGTTGCGTCGCGAAGCTCGATTTGCGACGGAGCGCTCAAATTTTGTGGCTAACGTGTCGCACGAACTGCGCACGCCACTCACCCAGGTGCGCCTGGTGCTTGATACCTTGCGTTTGGGTCGCGGTGGAAGCGAACAGTCGCGCGATCACGCCTTCAAGGTGGCCGATCGCGAAGTACTGCGTTTACAACATCTGGTTGAAGCGGTGCTGCGTTTTGCGCGCGGGCCACGCCGTAACAAATCGCCGCGTGTTGTAACGGACGCTTTTGCCGAAGCCGAGTTGGTCGCGAATGAGTTTCAGCCGCTGGCTTCTCCGCGTAACATCGTCGTGAGTGTGACCGGTGACGAACATGCGTCGGTCAGTTTGCAGAATGGAGCTCTGCGTCAGATTCTGCTCAATCTTCTCGACAACGCAGTCAAATACGGTCGTGACGATTCGACTGTAAGTGTTGATCTCAAGAATCGCACGAATGGTGGCGTTGTGCTGTCTGTCAGTGACAGCGGGCCAGGTGTTCCCGCATCAGATCGTTCCAAGATATTTCGCGCGTTTGAACGCGGCGCGGCGGCGCGGGAACGCGCGGTTGGAGGCAGCGGGATTGGTCTGACCATCGTAGCGGAAATTGCCGCGGAACACGGCGGTCGTGCATGGGTGGAAACTGCAGCAAGCGGCGGTGCGCGTTTTGTTGTGGAGTTGCCGGAGCGCGCTACCTGATGTCGCGCATTCTTGTTGTCGAGGACGAACGCGATCTCGCGGGATTGCTGGCCATGAATCTCGAGCAGGAGGGATTTGAAGTGCGCATGGTGCACGACGGTCGGGAGGCACTGCCGCTTGTACAATCGTGGGCGCCACATCTCGTGATTCTCGATCTGATGTTGCCAGGGTTGAATGGATTTGAAGTGCTGCGCGGCATTCGCGCGCACACCGTGGATACGCCAGTGCTTATTCTCTCTGCACGCGGCGAAGAGCAGGACAAGGTGCGCGGTTTTCGCCTGGACGCCGATCAGTACGTCACGAAGCCGTTCGGGTTGCTCGAACTGCTTGAGCGTGTGCACGCGTTGTTGCGGCGTGGTTTGCGTTCTGGTGGAACGAGTGCGGAAAACGCACGCACAATGGCATTTGGAAATGTGGTAGTGAACCCTGAAGCGCGGACCGCGACTCGCAGCGGCGAACCGGCGACGCTTTCCCCCAAAGCATTTGATTTGCTGATGGCGTTGGTGCGTCGCGAGGGACGTGTTGCAACGCGAATGGAATTATTGCGCGAAGTGTGGGGGTATGGACCGCTGGTGTTGTCGCGAACCGTGGATTCGCATATTGCCGAGTTGAGGAGGAAGTTGGAAGAGGATGCAGCGGAGCCTCGTCACGTTGTAACCGTGCATCGTGTGGGGTATCGTTTCGAGCGCTAGCGCACAACTCCCACACAATTCCGTAACAGCAGCATCACCACCGCGCACGCGCGCGCTGTCATTCTCCGGCATCACAGTTGTCACTCTTCCGGAGACGTTATGCGAATCAACAGAATAGCTGGCCTGCGAGCGATGGCCGCGTGCGCGATGTTTGGAACTACAGCACCCTGGTTGGCGTGGAACGATCCGCTGGGTGCGCAGCAATCGCCTGTGATTACGGTGCAGGGATTGCAACGCATCAAGAGCGATCCCAATCTCGTCATTCTTCACATTGGTCCCAAAGAAGATTATGACGCGGGCCACATTGAAGGCGCGCGTTTTGTCACGATGCAGGATCTTGCTGTTGATGACTCAGTGCAGAAGTTGTCACTGGAAATGCCATCCGAAGCGGATCTCCGTGCGCGACTGCAGCGCCTTGGTATCGGCAACAAGAGCAAAGTTGTCGTGACGTTTGGCGCCGATTGGGGCTCGCCGTCAACGCGCACAATGTGGGCATTGCAAGTCGCAGGAGTAGGCCCGCAATCGCAACTGTTGGACGGTGGAACTGTAGCGTGGAAGCGCGCGGGATTGCCGTTGACGAAAGCCGTTCCGGCACCGGCGGTCGCAGGTGTGCTAACAGTTCCCGCGCATCGTGAGCTCACTGTCGACTACGCATGGATGCAGTCGCACGTGAATTCGCCAGGCGTCAAACTCATCGATGGTCGTGCTCCAGTGTTTTTCGAAGGCGCCGGAATGAAAATGGACGGGCGCCCGCCGTCGCCTGCTGGTCATATTGCCGGCGCGAAGAATATCCCGTTCAATTCACTGGTCACTGACGACGTGCTGTTGTTGCCGATCGACTCACTGCGCAAAACGTTTGCGAACGCTGGCGTACAACCTGGTGACACTGTTGCTGCCTATTGCCACATCGGACAGCAGGGAACGACGGTTCTCCTTGTCGCGCGTTTGCTGGGCCATCCGGTGCGGTTGTACGACGGATCAATGAACGACTGGAACAACCGCAAGTTGCCGATGGTGAACGATCGTCCGGGTAACTGAGAATGCCATGCCAAACGCGATCGACACGGCGATACGCATGAATGCGAACGGCGAGCCCGTAGCGGCGCGATATGCAAACGCCTCAGTCATGGGCGTGACATTGGGTTTTGTCTTGCTCGCGTCGTTTGTGTTTGCAGGACGCGGCATTGGTGCGTCGGGCGCGTTTGCGCATGTGACTGGTAGCGTGATGGATCTCGTTCGCCCGGGGTTTCTCGCGAGCCGACCAACACTCGCCGACCGATTGCCTTCTGGCGTTGATCTCTGGAGCGACTGGATTATGTGGCAGATTGCTGGTGTGTGTATTGGTGCGGCGCTGTCCGCGAAGTTGGCTGGACGATGGGGCAGAGATTCTGCGGCAGAACGCACCGAGTCACACACCAGTACTTCGCTGGCCGGCGGTGTGCTGATGGGCGTCGGTGCGCGATTCGCGTACGGATGCACCAGCGGATTGGCGCTGTCCGGTGGCG
>JBDTTO010000480.1:0-3685 GCA_039930585.1 Gemmatimonadaceae bacterium | reverse complement strand
GTCACGACATTCGCGCTGGCCATTGGCATGTTCGTCGTCAATGTTACGAAACCCGGCGCAGGACTGGATGTGAGCGCACTGGCCACGGGCGACGTCAGCAAGTACACCGATGCGGGCAAAGGGCTGACGTTCGTGGACTTCGTTACGCACATCGTACCGTCGAGTGTCGTGGGTGCATTCGCAAACGGTGATGTGTTGCAGGTGGTGTTTTTCGCGGTGTTGTTTGGTATCGCACTCGCATCAGTTGGCGCAAAGGCCGCGCCGGTCATCGAAGTGCTCGATCGCTTGTCGCTCGTGTTCTTTCGCATCGTGTCCATCGTGATGAAGGTGGCGCCCATTGGCGCGTTCGGTGCGATGGCCTTCACGATCGGCACGTTCGGACTGAAAAGTCTGCTGCCACTGGGACGTCTGATGCTGGACGTCTACATCACGATGTTTCTGTTCATCTTCGTGGTGCTCAACCTCATTCTGCGCGCGTACGGATTTTCGCTGTGGCAATATCTGAAATTCATCCGCGAAGAAATCCTCATCGTGCTTGGCACATCTTCCAGCGAAGCTGCGTTGCCGCGCATGCTGGACAAGATGGAAAAGTACGGCTGCGCGAAGAGTGTGGTTGGACTCGTAATTCCCGCCGGTTACTCGTTCAACCTCGATGGCACGTCAATCTATCTGTCGATGGCGGCGATATTCATTGCGCAGGCGTTCAAAGTTGATCTCACCATCACGCAACAGCTCAGCATTCTTGGCATTCTGATGCTCACGTCCAAAGGCGCGGCCGGCGTAACCGGATCCGGGTTCATCGTGCTCGCCAGCACCCTTTCAGCCATGCGCGTTGTGCCGATTGAAGGCGTCGCAATTCTGTTGGGCGTTGATCGTTTCATGAGCGAGGCGCGCGCGATTACAAATCTCATTGGCAATGGCGCCGCGACGCTCGTGGTTTCGCGCAGTGAAAATGCGTTTGATGAATCTCAGCGCATCGTTGGCATTCAGGAATTGCACGCGCAACGCATGGGTGACATGAAAGCGAGTGCCGCGTGAGTCAATCCGACGCGCAGCCGGGAGATGTATTCCCACCAAACTCCGAAGCAAGCGCCACGAGCGATGCTGTGCTCTGGTCGCGCGTGCAGAGTGGCGATGCTGCCGCGTTTGAATCACTGTTTCGTGCGCATCATCCGGGTATGTGTGCGTTTGCGCGCCGAATGGTTGGCAGTGCAGATGTTGCCGAAGATCTCGCTCAGGAAGTGTTTCTCTACATCTGGCGCCATCGCGAATCGGTGCAGATGCGAGCCAGCGCACGCGTGTATCTGTATTCCGCGTTGCGGCATGGTGCGCTTCGATACTTCCGACATGAACGCGTTGTGCAGCGACACGTGCCAGAAACTATTTCGTTGTTTGATCGCGCTCCGCGTCAGGCCGATGCCAATTTGTTATCGGTTGAGACACTGGCGCTCATTCGCGCGGCGATTGGGCGATTGCCCGAACGCTGCAGGCTTGTCTACACGCTGCATCGCGAGCAGGGGCTGACGTACGCGGAAATCGCCGAAGTTATGCAGACGTCGCCTAAAACGGTTGACGTGCAAATGGGGCGCGCGCTCAAGGCATTGCGTCGCGCGTTGGGAAATCATCGATGAGCAAAATTCGTTGTAGGGAGTTCGCCGTTGATGCGTCCCTTGATTGTATGTCCCGACAGTTCACACACTCGCTCAAGGTGCGCGCATGATTGACGAAGCCGATTGGAGTCGGCTCGCGCGCCTTTTTGCGGGCGAATGTTCGGCTGACGAAGCGAATGCGACACGAGCCTGGCTCGCGGCCGACACGGCGCGTCAAAGCGAGGCGGAACGTTTACGGGTGTTGTGGGAGTCCAGCGCGACACCGCAGTGGCCTGTCAACAGCGATAGTGCGTGGCAGCGTTTGTCAGCGCGCATGCATGTGGCGGAGGGACTCTCGTCGGTTGCGTTGCACGAGACGCCAAAAGCTCCAGCGACCGCGCCAGGATCAGCAATCGGCAGCGATGTTAAACGATTTCTTCCGGGCAAACGACTTCGCGAAATGCGTGTGCGTGATTTGCGCGTGCGTCGCCTCAGCCTGATCGCGCTCCCGCTTGCACTGGCAGCATCGGCACTGCTGATCACTCGCCGAACGGAAGTAACAAAGTTTCTGAAAACAGAGGTTCGCGAACCCGAAGCAGAAAAGATCAAGGAGTTTCGCACCGCTCGCGGCCAGCGCGCCGTTGTTGTGCTCAGTGACGGATCACGCGTTGAACTCGGTACCGAGAGTGTCTTGCGCGTACGGCCGTTCCGCGACAGTGCGCGTGTTGTTTCGCTTGAAGGCCAGGCGGTGTTCGATGTTGTGCACGACACATTGCACGCGTTTTTCGTTCATACCAAAAACGCTGTCACTGAAGATCTCGGCACGCGCTTCTCCATTCGCGGCTATCCCGCGGACGATCGCGTGCAGGTGCTTGTAACGTCGGGCAAGGTGGCGTTGCGTGCCGAGGGTTCGCCGGCGAGTTCGGGAACGTTACTTGGACCACTTGATTTGGGTGTGCTTGATGCCGCGGGACAAACAACCGTTCGGAACGGCGTTGACTCTACAAGTTATCTCGCGTGGACGCGTGATCAATTCGTGTTTGACAACGCGCCGCTGTCCGAGGTGTTGCCCGAAATCGCGCGCTGGTTCGATGTAAAAATCGACGTCACGAATCCGGCATTCAATCAACGTCGCGTCACCGTGCATAGCTCGGCCAGCACGCTCCGAACGGTGATGGGCCAGGTCACGATGCCAATCGGGTTGAAGTTCAGCATTGATGGTCGAACCGTTGTGATTCGTTAACGCGCGCGCGCCGTCGGCAACACGCAATTCCTGTCTTTGAAGTTCCTGCGTTTGTATTTCCCGCCTCCGTAATTCGGTATCCGCAGTTCCCGCCTTTGTAGTTCCCGCCTCCGTAATTCCGCGTCCGCAGTTCCCGCCTCGGTAGTCCCCGCCTCAGATCTTCCAGGGAGTTTCCATGGATCGTCGTCACACATTTCGTGCACTGTTGGCGTTCGCGCTTGCGTGCGGACTCGCGCGCTCATCCACGGCGCAAAGTTCGCCGGGAAAATCGCGTGATACATCGCCAGCCGCTTCCAAGCCGTACGCTTCTGCACGCGGACCACAGTATCTGCCGCTGGAAAGTGTGCGATCGGGCGCCGTGCGAATGCCCAAGGAGCTCGCACATCGCGTGAGTCTGACGCTGGAGAAAGCGCCGCTGCAGCGCGTGTTGATGGAAATCGCCACGCAAGCCGGGCTCGGACTTTCGTACGGCGAAGAATTAGTGCGCGACGCGCCGATGGTGTCGATCAACATCACCGGCAAATCGGCCGCCGACGCACTGGCCAGTGCAGTTGAAGGCACCAAATGGACCGTGTTTGTCACCGCAAACGGACAAGTCACCGTCGGACCCGCCGATATCCCGCTGCTCGGCATCGTCACCGGTGTTGTCACCGACAAAGCAACCGCACAGCCAGTTTCGGAAGCACAGGTTTCCATCGACGGTACGCGGCTGGGCACAACAACGAACTCCGATGGGCGCTACACCATCACCGCGGTTCCCGTTGGACCGCAGCGCATCACCGTTCGCCGCATTGGCTATGAAGCAGCCAGCAGCGCTGTGATGATTGCCGACGGCGAATCGAACACGGTTTCA
>JBDTTO010000479.1:0-3686 GCA_039930585.1 Gemmatimonadaceae bacterium | reverse complement strand
GGTCAAGCGAGTTACTCAAACCGGCATCAGTCGGTTCGCCAAATACGTCTTCAATGGATGAAAGCGTAGCGTGACGAAGTTCCGATTCACCCGCCTGTCCACTGGCCTGACGAAACCCTTCATCCAACAAGACGTCGCGTTTCCGGATAACCGTTACAACATTCACACCCGTTCCCACCATACCGTACTGCAAACGTACCGGCGTGTTAGGCGACAACACCGCTTCCTGACGCGAATATCCCGGCGTCTCGGCGTTTGCGATGTTTTGTCCAATGGTTGTCAGCACCTGCTGATGTGCGATCAGGGCGCTGCGGGCGATGCTGAAGATTCCGGAAGACATGTTACGCCGTCCGGTTTACAAGAATGCCACGCGCCGGTGTTGGCGCCATACGCGCACCTGCATCGTTTGCATACGTCGTACCGTGCTGCGGTTCGCCAACCAGCGTGCGCACGTGCGCATCGTTGGACGAAATGGCTTCGCGCAGCAACTTGCGATTCATGCCAACTTCACGGGCAAGAATATCGGCGGAGTGTTGCAGGCGCTGACGCGCATCACGCAACCGTCCATCCATGTTGTTGCCCAGCATGTCTTCAACCTGACGCAACGTTGTATCCTGGTTGCCGGATATCAGCACGTTGAGCTGACGGCGACGCGTACGCGCCTGGCCGAGTGTGGCGAGAATGCGGTGTGTGGCAAACGTGCTGTCATCAACGCCGTCAATATCATCAGAACCCACGGCCGACCGTTGACGACGCATTTGCGCAATCAAATCGTCGAGGAGTTTGCGTTCGCTGACCAGCGCATCGTACAGCGCGTCAAGCAGCGCTGGCGCAATGGCACCAGTCAGCGGAGCAGACGCATTCTGAGAAAGCATAGTGGTAGGCATCAGCGACCGGGCGAATAAGAAGTTGGCACGTCAGGAACAGTGGTTGAGGGCGAAGGCACTCCAGTGGCACCAACCGCCGGCAAGCCTTTGCGAAGCTGACGGTAGAGCGCCTCGGAGATTCCTCCTCCCCAATGCCTTGGAGTTTCGGCAGCAAGGTGCTCATCCATCAGTCCTGTGAAGATTTCTTCTCCACTTCCACCAGAAACGATGCCTTCATCTGCCGGGACCGTTTCACGCATGGCCTTGAACAGTTGAGAAACGAACAATCCTTGCAAGTCGTTTGACGCCTTGCGCAGCTTCTTCTCGTCGTCGGTGGGTTCGGCGGGTGTTGTTGATGCCGACGTTGGCGCCGTAGTTGAAACGGTGCGTGCCGGTGAGGTGATAGCAGTAAACTTCGATGGCAGAACTGCAGAAAAGCTGGACGGGATTTTCATCGAACAATGATCTCCGCCGCGAGCGCACCTGCTTCGCGCAATGCACTCAGGATCGCGGCAATTTCGACAGCCGGTGTCTGCACCGCATGCAACGCCGACGCAACACGCTGTACCGAAACACCAACTGGCAGGCGAAGGTTGCCGGCCGTAATCGTGTCGCCTTCCATTGCCTTGTCACCGCCGATAACGAGCGTGACAACGCCATGACTGATTGAAGCCGCTCCAATAACCATGTCACCGCCAGCGACGACTGTGCCGTCTTTGCTGTCAACGATGATGCGCGGTGGTTTTTCGGCGCGCACTGAGAGGTCGCGAATTTTGGCAAGGGCTGTTGGCTTCACAACACTGTCGGCGAGCGTAACGAGTACGCTGCCTTCGTCTTCGACGGTTGCAGTTTTGTCGCCAAACGCGGTATTGATCGCAGCCGCAATACGCGTTGCCGTTCCCAGTTCAGGATCACGCAACATGAGGCGCGATGATGCAACGATTGCAGGGCGGGGCAGATCGGCTTCGAGCACACCACCCGTTGGAATGCGCGCCGAAGTCTCGACGGTTTTCGCGTAGCGCGTTGTCGAACCGCCTTCGCTGATCAGAACAGAACCCTGCGCCGATGCAACGTTTTTGCCGCCAACGTCCGCCGAGAGCGGTGTCATGAACAATGCACCACCGCGAAGCGAACGTGCATCGCCCATTGATGAAACGTTGATTTCAAAACGACCGCCAGCGCGCAAATACGGCGACACTTCGGCCGTAACCATGACCGCGGCAACGTTGCGCATGCGCATTGCTTCGGCGGGCACTTCAATATTGAAACGACGCAGCATGTTCACGACACTTTGCACCGTTTGTCCACCGGTTTGTCCGCCAATCGCGCGATCACCCGTGCCATCAAGTCCAATCACCAGGCCGTAACCCATCAAACGAACGGGTAATGCCCCTTCGGCGGTTGTGAGATCGCGAATCTTTGCTTCCTGCGCGCGCGCTAATGCAGGCAGCAGCAACGTACTGAGCACAACCAGCGTGTATTTCATCTTGCGTGTCGAGGACAGCGACGAAGCGGAATTGATCACGGCCAGAATGCCCCAAGAATCTTGCTGACGATGCCCTGCTTGGGCTTGGTGAGATTTCCCGGCGACGTGTAGCCAATGCTCGCGTCGGCCATACGTGCGGATTCAATAGAGTTTTGTGCCGAGATATCCTGTGGGCGCACCCAGCCAGTCAGCGTGATGTCCTGGATGTTTTTGTCGACATTGATGTTCTTCGTGCCTTTGAGTTGCAACATGCCATTCTTGTCAACCGCGACGATGCGCACACTCATTTCGTTCTGAAAACGATTCTCGCGTTTTGCTGAACCTTTTTCGTTTTGTGAGGCGTCGTTGCGAGTGTCGAGTCCAACACTCTTTGAAGATGTGGGCAGCTTGGCCGACAGACTCAATCCACGTGAGCGCGTGTCGCTCGAAACGTTTTCCTTGATGGCCGTCGTAATCGTGTAATCGTCAATAAGAATCGTGACGATGTCGCCAACCGCGAAGTCGCGGCGATCGGCATAGAATGATTGGCGTCCCATTGATGGTGCCGCGGTTTGCGCAGCAGCCGTTGCAGGCGCGGCTGCCGCACCTGCAGGCGCAGCGCCACCCGGACGATTCGCCGCTGGCGCTTGCGCATGAAGCGGCATCGAAATCATCGCGGCCGCGGCAAGTGCGATTGCTGCTGCCGTTGCGAGTTCGGCGATATTGCCACGCGTCGGAGCACGCATGCGGGAATGCTGGTTCGAGCGGAGAAGTGAGAAAGTCATTGTTGCGTCCTGCGTCAACGGAGGCGAACGGTGTTCGGCCCAACGGCGATTCCGTCGAGTCGGCGATTCTTGTCGAGGCGCACGCCAACCGGCGCGCCAATTGCAGCGTTGTTTGTTGCAGTGCCCGTCAGCGTGAGCCGAACCGGTCCATCCTGATACAAAATCTTGACGGTGCTGCCCATCGTGATTGCATTCGCCGGCGCAATGGACGGCGTGTGCATGAATTCACCTTCAGCAATGGGCCGACGCGTAACCCAGCCGGCAACGGCCGTAATTGTGTCCGCTGACGGTTCTTTCCAACGCCACACAATCGTTGTATCAGCGAGCACGTAGTCATCAGCCTTCAGCACTTCTCCACGCAGCAGTGCACGCGTTGCCCTCGGCCATGTCATGCGCGCCTGCGCCGAGACATTGGTTGCGCTGAGTATCAGCAGCAGCACCGTGGCCAGTGCGCCAACCAGCAGCGACATGCCGAGATCCGATGCGAGGGGCGCGTTAGTGCGTGTCATGATCAGCGCGTCATGTTGTTCGCGATCTGACCCATTTCGTCGGCCTGCTTGATGGCCTTCG
>JBDTTO010000478.1:0-3695 GCA_039930585.1 Gemmatimonadaceae bacterium | reverse complement strand
GTTGCAACCGGGTGACTTGCAAACAACGCTCGACGCGCTGGTGAATGCGTTGGCATCGGGAGCGATCGATCCCGATCGCGTGCGTCAGTCCGTACGTCGACGTCTCAAGTGGGCGCAGTGGGCATCACCGCCAAACGATTGGCGCCGTCCCAGTGGTGCTGATACTGCATGGGGCGCTTTACTCGCTGATCGTGTCATCAACGTGCAACACGGCCCGCTTCCGCCCATTGCCGGCATCACGGAAGTCATCATTGTTGATGATGATGAAGACGTGCCAGGCACGCGCCCGGAACGCACGTTTCTCCTCGAAGCACTGCGTGTTGGCGGAACCGATGCGCGTCAGGTTGAAGCGCCGTCCGGAGCAACAAGCGGTGGTCCATTGGTGGTCGCGCTGTTCTCGGACTACTTGCCATTCAAGCGTCGCACAAAGCTCAAGCCGGAAACAATTGCGCGCATCGAAAAGGCTCGCGAACAAGCGGCGGCGTTGCAACGTGAAACGATTTTGCTGGGATTGGGAGATCCGCGTTACGCCGCACAGATGCCGTTCAATATGCCAACAGTGGTTGCGTGGAGCGGCGATCGAGTCATGCAGCAGGCAGCTGCGCGCGCGATGCAAAAAGTGAAGAAGAGTTAGCGCGTTACTCCTGAAGGAATCGCCACACAGCAAACGCGGCGACCGCAAGAGCCAGGATCATAAGCGCAATCATTATTGGTTGCGCTTTTTTCTTGCGCTCCTCGCGGACTTCGTCTTCGGTATGAAACCGTGCATCTTCTTTGGCACGGGCCTGCGCGAATTCATCTTCAAGGCTCGCACGCGCAACCATTGGTATTCCCATTGCGGGCGTTGGATCACTTTTGAACGGCGCCGGATTTACGCGCAGCACTTTTTGTTCTTCAGCCGCCAGTGTGCCGGCCAACGGGAACGGTTTGTGGCCGAGTTCGTCGCGTTCGGTGGCGGGCAACAAACCATCGCCATCAAACTGGACTGCAATCACCGTGATGTTGTCCGGACCACCCAATTCATTTGCGCGATCAACCAGTCGGTGACACAACTGTTCAACGTCGCGTTCTTCATTCACCATGCGTGCAATTTCCTCGCCGCGCACCAACCCGGACAAACCATCGCTGCAGATAATCAGCGTGTCACCGCGACGAACTTGCTGATACGTCAGATCAACCGTGACATGCGCGTCGGGGCCAAGTGCCTGCAAAATGATGTTGCGTCGTTCACTCGCTTCGGCTTCGGCCTCGGTTAATTCGCCGGCTTCAACCAATCGCTGCATGAGCGACTGATCTTTCGTGATCTGAATGGCTTTGCCTTTTCGGATCACGTAGGCGCGGCTGTCGCCAACCTGGGCGAGATAGAGCCGATCACCCAGCAGGCCCGCTACCGTGGCGGTCGTTCCCATGCCGCGGTGTTCAGGAAATTCGCGCGAATGCTGGTGAATGCGCGTATTGGCCTCTTCCGTCGCGTCCCGCAGCACCGTCGCAAACGACTCAGCGCTGAGTGCCGTGGTCGAATTCCACTTCGATTTGAGCGAGTCCAGGATTGACTCGGAGGCCATGCTGCTGGCCAATTCGCCCGAGGCCGCGCCGCCCATTCCATCGGCTACGAGGAAGAGCAACCCGTGTTCGCCGGCGACAAGGGCCGTGGGTTCCGGGAGCGATGCCTGGAACGCAACTGCTTGTGTACCATCGAGTTCCGCCACCAGAAAGGCGTCCTCGTTATGGTCCCGCGTGTGCCCCACATCGGTCAACGCAAAAACTCGGACCACGACCTGATGGTCGCCGCCCGGGTTGGAATTCGATGAAGGAGAAACTGATGCGGTCACAAGTTCATGTACTGACCGAAAGCGACAAAGGCAGGTGGTATCTGGGCACTACGCGGGCGCACGCTCCAGGTTCCGGCCTGACGAATATTTTTGGCACCGACTGGCGAGCCGTTATCCGGCGGGCCGTTGTCCGGGAAAGATGAACGACCGTTGGAGGTGGCGTCAATCAAAAGAAGCGGTCCCGCGTTGCTTTACGGCACAGCTGCCCATCGCGAGCTTGTTGGCATGCACCTTCTTTCGTCTAAAAGCCAGCCAGTTCCGAGCGCGCGCATTCGCGAGAGCCTTGGCGCGCTGCTTATCGCATATGCATTGGCAGCGTGTGCAAGTGCCGCACCGACAGTTGCGTCCGCGCCAAAGCCGGGTGGGACGACAACACCCGCGCCTTCGGGAGCATCTGCGTCGAGGCCGCCAGTGAACGCGCGTGCGGCCGACGCCGGAAGCGCGAACCTGTTGCCACTCGTGCCAGCAGTTACCGGCGCACCGCTCAATCCGCGCGTGCAGTATCCCTCCGAAAATCAAAGCATCGCCAGTCGCGATTCCAATTTCATACTTGGCAGCGTTGGTTCGGGCGATGCGACGCTGACGATTAACGGATTTGCCGTGCCAGTCGCGCCTAATGGTGCGTACATCGGTTGGTTGCCAAATCCTCCCGCAAGTAATCCGAGCTACGAATTGGTTGCGTCACGCGGCGCAGATACGGTTCGTCGCACGTTGCACATTCGGTATCCCGTGCGCACAATCCTTCCGGCAACCGGCAAGTTACGTGTCGATAGTGCATCAGTTGCGCCGGGTGGTCGACCAAAAGTACGTCCCGATGAAATGTTGCGTGTAAGCGTGCGCGCACCGCTGAACGCGAGCGCGTGGTTACAACTGGATTCAGCACGCGTGCCGATGTTCGCTGCAGCTGTTGCTGCCAGCAATGTTGCACGCATGGCTCGCGGACAGCCGACGTTGCTGACCGACGTCACGTTGCCTGGAACCGAAGATGTCGGCGGCGTGTTTGTCACTGAAATTGCTGCACAGAAACTGGGCGCGAAGCCACGCATCATTGTAGGGCGCGGCGCAGACACCGTGCGACTCAACATTGCGCCGCCGCAGATTCTTGATCCATCGGTGCGAACTGTTGGCGTGTTGCGCGCGGCCGCTGCATTCGAAAGTGATACCGATCGTGTCGTTATCGGTCGACCAACGCCCGAAGGCACGTACAAGTGGTTGTTGATGCCGGGCACCATTGTTGAAATGACAGGCAAACAAGGCGGATTCACTCGCGTGCGATTGGATTCGGAGCTCGAAGTGTGGGTCGACAACGGCGACATTCTCCAGTTGCCCGAAGGCACACCACTTCCGCGTCGCGTGTCGGGTGGCATGCGTGTGAATTCTGCCAGGGAATGGTCGGACGTCATCATTCCTCTGGGCGAACGGCCGCCGTTCATCGTTGAACCAGACGGCAACAAACTCGTGGTGACGTTGTACGGAACGGTGTTGAGTCCCGACATCTCGCCCATCAGCGGCAACGACACACTTGTGCGTCAGATAAGCTGGGATCAGGTCGCAACCGATCGCGTTCGATTGGAGTTGCGTTTGTCGCAACCGGTGTACGGTTGGTTATCGCAGTGGGATGAAAACAGACGCGCGCTGGTCATACGTGTGCGTCGTTTGCCAAACATCAACAAAGACAAACCGCTGCAGGGGATGGTGATTGCGGTTGATCCGGGTCATCCACCCGCCGGTTCAACGGGACCGACTGGACTATTCGAAGGCGACGCCGTATTGCCCGTTGGCGAACTCGTTGCACAAATGCTGCGCGATAAAGGCGCGACGCCAATCATGACGCGTACAACAAAAGGTCCGGTTGGTTTGACG
>JBDTTO010000477.1:0-3698 GCA_039930585.1 Gemmatimonadaceae bacterium | reverse complement strand
AAACGGTCTGAAGTTTTATGCGCGAAAAATCGGCGCGCTTTGTTTGCAAACGTGAATTAACCGAACAACCAGGTGTGCACGGGTGATGTCATGAGTGCGATACGTGCGCCGTCAATGACCGTGAGCAAACGCAGGTCCAACACAAACAGCGCAAACCCCTGCACGACCACCCCCACGCCTGCACCAAGCACACCGAGTCGCTTGCCCAGCATCCACCCGGCGATGGCCAGCGTGATTCCGATGCCCACATAACCACCGTCCAGTCCAACGTTCAGCCACAGGAATTTCTGCAACTGCATGGCGTGCGCGTAATCGCGATACTCGAGTCCGCGCCATGCCCAGACAACAATTGCCGAATCCAGCACCCCCCACGCCAAAGTTTGAATAGCGAAGTGTCGCAGGAATGACGTGTTGGATTTGCGCCAGTAAACCAGCGCGAGCAGCAGCGCGCCCACGATCACGCTAAGCACCGCCCACATGCCCAGCCGCAGCAAGTGACCGCGCTCAAGATCCATCAGTGTGTCAGCGTACATGCTTCACACGGTAGCCGGTTGCACGGTAACGAGCGAGTATGACACAGCGCATTCGCTGGGCGTTCAACGCGACGACGGCGCTCGCGCGGCCCACAGCATCACCGCCCGCACGCGACGGTTTTGCGCGCGCAATTCGTCGGTTCGCGCAATGAGCCAGTCAAGTTTGGTAACGCCCACCCGTGCGCAGATAATCGTATCAACCGCGGGTAAGGGCAGCGGCAGCTCAGGCGAGTTACCACTGGCCTGAACGATCACTGTGAAATCGTGATCCCGCACGAGATCGTCCAATTCCTGTTGTGCCACTTCGCTGCGTGCGTCAGCAACGGCCAATGTGTCAACAAAGACATCGCGCCCAACACGAGTGCGCACGACATGTGACTGCATTGATGATCCGTCCGTCGCGGAGACGGATGCCGGACTTATTTTCGACTGACGCAGCAACCGACTGACAATTGTAGGCGGCGCGCTGGCATCAACCAAAAGTGTAGCGCGCAAATCCCGCACCGCGGCCGCCGCAAGATTAATCCCGACTGTAGCGCCCAGCACAATGTCGTTGCTCACGACCTGAACTTCACGCGACGTGTCACCAAACCCGGTGAGCGTGATGTGCAGCAACTGATATGATTCGCTGGCCATGTCAACCACGGCAGGTATTGCCTCGCTTCCGCTGCCGCGCGGGTATTGCGCCTGTGCCGCACGTGTTGCACCGCTGTGCACAATCACGCGCGTGTCGGTCACACGCTCTACTTCAGCGGCATCCGCAATGCGCGGGCGTTTTACTTCCAGATAAAATGCAACACCGTAGCCGGCAGCAAGACCCGTAACGAGTGCGGCTACTAGCATTGCGAATGGCGGAACGCGCGCCGGTGATGATTTTTCTGCGTCGTCACGCTCGGTAATAATGCGCGCATTTGATTCACGCACTGACTTGAGCATGAGCTCTGCCACCTGAAGTTGTGCTTTCGCTCCATCAAGCGCTTCACGCGCAGATCGCTCGGCAACACTGTCACCGCTGAAACGCTCATCAGGCGCAATTGTTGTGGTGTCGGTCTGCTGTGGCGCTGCCGTTCGTGCCGAATCCTTTGTGTTGAGCGAAGCTGACGCTGGCGTTGGTGATGGCGTGGGTACGGGCGCTGTCGGTGACGATCCGCCTGATGCCGACGACGCCAAACGTTGTTCAGCAATCTGCAAAATGCGTTGGCCCAGTGTCGCGACGCGCGCCGTCATGGCCGCGTATCGTGCATCGGGACTTCCCAGTGCCGCGTATGCTTCGCGATCACGATTCGTATCGTTCAACGAGTCGAGCAACACGCGGGCACGTGCGTCATTCCGAAGCAGATCGGCTTCGCCAACGGCGCGAAAATTTTCCACCAGCGGTGCGGCGCGGGCGCGCGCTACCCGCATGCTGAGTTCCTTGCGCGTATCTGACTGGTCAGCCGTGACACCACCAACGCCTGGTGCAGCCGAGGACGGAGCAGTGCCGCTGGATGTGGCGCTCGCAACACGATCGACATAGGCCACGCGCTGCGCCTGCAGATTGGCTTCGGCGTTGCGCAGTCGATCCATCGCGCCTGTCAGGTTTGCCTGAAGCGGAACGGTGTCGACGATTGCAGGCAGCGCGTCAATGCGCGCGCGAACGACGCGATTCATTTCGCGCGGCAGCAACACGAGCAGCAACATCGTGGTTGTCACCGCAAGCAATCCAACCGCCGCAATCAATCCACCGCGCTTGGCGGCGTTGCGCGCACGCGCTGCCATCCACGCTGTTCGACGCGCGCTCGTATTCGGGCCGGGATTCACGTTGGTCACCTCTCAAAACAAACGTGGGGGCCAGCGCTCTGCGCCAACCCCCACGAAATTCACAAGCAGAAGTTCACCATCAACTGCTTACTTGACGGTAACCTTGCCCTTCATGTTCATGGCCATGTGCGGCGTGCAGAAGAAATCGTACGTGCCGGCCGGCATGCCAGCGAAGGAAACCACGTACTCTTCGTTTGGCTGCTGGAGGTACTTGCCCGACAATTCCGTAACCTGCTCCGACATGTTCGCCATCAGCTGCGCCTTGGCGGCCGCGTTTGCGAGGGCTGGCTGTGCGGGATCAAACGCAACGTTGTGCGGTCCGTTTGAAACCATGATGAACTTGATGCCGTCGCCCGGGGCGATGGTCAGTTCGGCTGGCTCGTACTTATAGGTCGTGGCGTCGCCGATCATCTTGACTTCCCACGTCTTGCCCGTGATCGGGGCTGCCGCGACGGTTGCTGCTGGAGCCATTGCCGGAGCTGCTGCTGCCGTCTCGGCTGGGGCTGCTTCTTTCTTGTCGCCGCAGGCGGTGAGCACCAGCGCTGCGCTTACAACTGCCAATCCTAAAAACCGCATGTTCGAGAGGCCTCCAAGCCCGATCGAGAAATTGCTGCTACTGTCGCGTTCTGCCGGCTTGGGGACCACCCCAAAGGTGGTTGTTGCCAGCCTCGTGAATTTATTCACAAACTCTGTTTGACGCAAATCCCCCGGCTCGACTAGTTGACTCACCAAGGGCTCCCCCGCTACCCTCAATCCTCATGAACCGTTCCAGTTGGCACCACCACCATACCCATTTCAACCACGGTCCTTCGGGCCGGGGCGCAGTGGGTTGTGTGCAGGGGCGCCGCTAAACCGGCCGCCCAACCAACCGCTGAACCTCCCGGCCCGTCCATCTGGACGGGCTTTTTTGTTTTCGGTACAGTATTGCAAAATATTGTACGCCAACCACTTACGACCGCTACAGGAACCCTCGCGTATGCTCCGAATTGCTCTTCCCAACAAGGGACGACTCAGCGATGAAACTCGCGCGTTATTCAACGACGCGGGACTCGAAGTGCGGTCGACCGGTGAGCGAGCGCTGACTGCGTCCCTGGGCGGCGTCTTCGAAGCCATCTTTGTTCGTGCCGCCGACATCCCCGAGTTTGTCGCCGACGGTGCGGCCGACGTGGGCGTTACGGGTTGGGACCTGGTCACCGAGTCCCAGCGCGACCTCAAATCTCAGCTCGACTTGGGCTTTGGACGCTGCCGGTTGGTAATTGCTGCCCGCGAAGACAGCGGCATTACACGCATGGATCAGATGAGCGCGGGTGGAAAGCCAACACGAATCGCGACCGTATTTCCGCGCATCGCGGCGAAATTTTTTGC
>JBDTTO010000476.1:0-3698 GCA_039930585.1 Gemmatimonadaceae bacterium | reverse complement strand
CCTGCTGAACGCCACACACGCCACAAACGAGAATGGCGTGCCACTCCTCGCCAAACTCCTGGCGGTGCCCTTCCAGGGCCTCCTTCACACTCAGTTTGCGATAGTTGTATTCACCGCAGCGCACGCAGGCGTGTGCACGCGCAATTCGTTCAGCGCGTTCACGCGAAATGATCATCCGTTGCCGCCATTCGTGTCTGAGCCGTCACCCAATGCCCGCGTAGCGCCGGGATAACCAAGTCCTGCCGCCGGCGCTGCGGGTTTGCTCTTCGCGCTCGCGTCCGGCACGCGTGATTGGCCGGTGGCGGCAACCATCTCCTTCAAACCGCCCAACGCTCCCATAACTCCGGAAGCTTCGGCCGGCAGAAAGATCGTCGTGCCTTTTCCCTGCGTCATGAGTGGCAATGCTTCGAGATATTTGAGCCCCAGCATATACATGGCAGCCTGACCTTCAGGGAGCGCCGCTGTGATGCGTCCTATGGCCGTCGCCTCGGACTCCGCCAATGCAATTCTCGCTTCTGCCTGGCCCTGCGCGCGCAAAATTGCGCCTTCGCGATCGCCCTCGGCCCGACGGATCTGTGCTTCGCGTTGGCCTTCGGCTTCGAGCACCGCTGCGCGTTTCGACGCTTCTGCATTCGTAACGGCTGCGCGACGCTCGCGTTCGGCGCGCATCTGCAATTCCATGCTCTGCTGAATCTCGCGCGGAGGCTCGATGCTCTGCAGTTCAACACGCGTGACATCAACGCCCCAGCCAATAGACGCTTCCTCAATCACTTCGCGCATGCGCTTGTTGATGACGTCGCGACTCGTCAGTGTTGCGTCGAGCTCCATATCGCCCACGATATTGCGCAGCGTTGTGCGTGTGAGCGTTTCCAGCGCATACGGAAGGTTCTGCACCGAATACGTGGCTTTTTGCGGATCAGCTACGCGATAGTACAGCACGGCGTCGATATCGATGGTAACGTTATCGCGTGTGATTACGGGCTGGCTCGGAAAATTCAGAACCTGTTCCCGCAGGTCGATGCGCGATGTGTGTCCCTGTATCAGTATACGCTTGCCACCGACGTCGGATTCCAGATACCGCACATCGATGGAGCGCGGCAGTTCGATGAACGGAATGAGTATGTTGAGTCCGCTCCGGGCGATGCGATGAAAGCGACCGAACCGCTCCACCACCATCACTTCTGCCTGGCCGATGATGCGAACGGAGCGAACAAGGACGCCAAGGAAGGCAACACCGAGGATGAGCGATACGTACTGCAGCATGGCATCTCCCGTGAAATCGTGCGAGCGTAATAGCGTGCATGACTGGACACTTGGCAAATTGCAACAGGTACCTGATCAGTGCTTTACACGTGCCTAACATGATACTCGCTGGAAGCCGGTTGCGCGCGACTGCCACAGCGATGCTGGTTGGTACGTGCTTGACGTTGGTTGCCGCGTGTGGTGAGCGCCAGCCGGCAGTTATTGGTATTGCAATGGGCGCCGATACAGACACTCCGCAGGCGCTGCTCACTGCACGCCAAAAGCGATTCAACGACAGCGTGGGAACGCGCCGTGGGGTTACGCTGGTCTACCGATCATCCTCGCAGGACACTGCCGTAAACCCCGCGCTCGCGTGGGCGAATGAGTTGGTTGCTATGCCCGGTCTGATTGGCGTTGTTGGACACGAAAGCAGTCGAATGGCGCTGCAGGCGGCGCCGGTGTATCGCGACCGCGGTGTCGTCCAAATCGTGCCAACCGGCACCAGTGGGCTATTGTCGACCGTCTCTCCCTGGACTTTTCCGTTGGTAGCCTCTGACGCATCTCAGGGTGTGCTGCTCGCGCAATATCTTGTGGGTTCGGGGCGGAAACGCGTCACACTGTTCGTGCAGGACGATGAATACGGCCGCGGCATTGTTACATCAGTAAAACGCGCACTGGACGGAACCGACGTTCAGATTCTTGAAAACGTGATGCACACGCCACGCAGTGATTATCCGTTGCTCGTGCGCAGCGTGCTCAGTCACGATCCGCGTCCCGACGCGCTGATGCTCATCACCCAGGGCGCAATTGCGGCGCAAGTTTCACAGCTCGCGTGGCACTACGATTCAACGCTGTTGATCATGGCCACCGACGCGGCCAGCACCGGTGCGAATGAGCTGCGAACCAATGTGCCATCAAGTGGCAAATTGGTGCTGGCCACTTATTGGTTGGCTGATTCCAGCAATCGCGCTACACAGGAGTTTCTGCGCGAATACAAAGATTCCAAAATTACCGGCGAACCACAGTGGCATCACGCCGCAATGTATGACGCAGTGGGATTACTGAACGCCGCTGCTGCTGCCGCCGGATCAAAACCCTCGGCCGTGCGCGACTGGCTGCTTTCGCTGGGGCGTGAACGTCCCGCATATCAAGGCGTGTTGGGCCCGATCGATTTCACCGGCAAACACGCCATTGCCGCGCGACTGGTTCGCCCGTCGGCCACCGGATGGGAGCTCGTGAAGTGAATTCCGGCTCCAGCACGACAATCGCAACCACCGGCGAATCAAAAGCGCAAAGCAACCGCACGCTGCGTCGCACGCTGTTCACTGCCATCACACTGATGGTGCTGTACGGATTGGCGTTGCCCTCGCTGGTATTGTGGCGACTTGTTCCGGCCGCAAAAACTTTACAAGACGAAACGAACGCAACGAGCAAAGCGTTCGTAGCACTGCGCGCCAAGAGTGACGTTCTGCAGGGAGCAGTTGCACTCGCGCGCACGCTCCTGGTTGACACGACACACAATGCATCCGTTGAAGCCAGGCGTGTCGACTCCACAGTGCACGCACTGCGTGAGGCACCGCGTCCCGAGTATGGTGATCTTGCTGAACAAATGCGTCCGGCGTTTGCAAACTCACTCACAGAAACGGATCGCTTCACATCGTTGCTCGACGAGAGTGTACGCGCACTTCGTTTGAACGAGGTCGCGCTGTATCGCAGTCGTCTCCGGTTGGCGGTTGATTCGGTGCAGGGAATTACACAATCGCTTGATGAGGCGCAGCGTCAGGGGCTGAGTGATCTGTTGAATCGTCAGGGACGTGTTCGTGCAGCCAGTGAACAGCTCGTGTACTGGACGTTTGGTTGGTTGATTGTGGGCGGATTTCTGGTGTGGTATCTGGTGCATCTCACACATCGCCGACTTATTGCGCCGCTGGACGGTTTGGAGCGCGGGCTAACGCAACTCTCGGCCGGCGATCTCGAAGCGCGTATTCCCGAAAGCAATGACGAACTCGGTCGCCTGGCCAACGTGTTCAATCGCGCAAGTGATGTGCTGCGTCGACGCGCGGAAGAACAGGGTCGCTTCGCTGCCGCGGGACAGTTGTTGGCCGACGTTGCACACGAAGTAAACAATCCGCTCATGGCCATTCTCGGCACTGCGGAAGCAAGTCTGGCCAGTAACGAACTTCGTGCAGAAACACGGGCAGATCTTGAACTCGTGCGCGAACAAGCGCGTCGCGCAGGGCAACTGTTGTCAGGCCTGCTGCGATTTGTGCGCGTTGGTGACGAACCTGCCGAAGTTGTTGCGCTTTCAACGGTTGTCACGCGCGCAATTGAACTTGTCGCGTATCAGTTTCCGTTGCACTCGATTGAATGTGCGACACAATACGCGCCAGAAACTTCACCGGTCCGAACGTCCGCAACGCGGCTGGAACAAGTCATGGTTAATCTGCTGACCAATG
>JBDTTO010000475.1:0-3700 GCA_039930585.1 Gemmatimonadaceae bacterium | reverse complement strand
ACTAAAATCCGGGCAGTTCGAGCTGGGCGGTCACGCCGCCTGCCAGCGTAACGCCGGCAGCCTGCAACCACGCCAGCAAGAGATCGTGACCATGATCTCCCGCCATCGCGGAACGCGCGGCACTGAGGTGCAGCTTGAACTCGGCGGAGACGTCGGGAAGCGTGCGTCTGAGCACCGCAACCGTGAGCAACTCAGTGGCGTCGGCGAGGTGCCGAACCGCAAACTCCGACATGCGTGCGCGAAGGGCGGCCGCGTTGAGCAGCGGGGCTTCGCTCGGGGTTTCGTGAACCGCGCGACGCTCACGGAAGGCAGCGAGCCGACTACGAGTGGCAGCCAGTGGCTGCCCTCCCAAACCGGCGTCACGACCAATCTTGGATCCAACGGGCGCGACCCAGTGCGCGGCCATTGGTGCTCCGAGCAGACCGAGCCAGGCAAGCCACAACGTGCCGCGCGCGTAGGGCTCCCACGGCTGGGCCTCAAGCTCCTGGGCGTATCGCTTGATGGTCTCGGCCAAACCCGTTCGCTGGTGCCACCAGACCACGTAGGCGTCGGTCTGGCCGGCCACGGCGGCAAGCGCACCGAGTCGAAGGGCCCATCGCACTGTGGACTCCCCGTCGTCGACCGGCGCGCGCAGGGACGCGGAACAACGGAAAGCGCGACCAGCGCCAAGGGCCAGAACGGCCTGGGCGAGATCGCGACTGGATCCGGGGGCAGGATTCAGGGCGGCGTCGAGTTGACCAAGGGCGGCCAACTCGTACGCGGTACCGAGCAGCGCCAGACCGTCAGAGATGGGTTCACCGAGCCCGTCACCCGGCGCCAGCGCCGCAATTTCAGCACGCTCGACGAGAAGGGCGCGCCGGTCGGTAGCGACCGCGGCGACAGCCCAATGCTCATCAAGCGTGCCCTTGGCCAGGGTCGCGAACTCACGTTGAGCACGCTCCCGATCAGCAACAGGCGACAGCACTTGCATCCGGCGGTCTCCACACGAGGAAACAGCTGACCTACGTCTGAGCTACGAATCGCAAAAGAAGATACCACAAGCAGTTACAAACTGCTCGCAAAATTCCGGTACATACTTTGTAACATCATCACGTCTGTCAAGGTGCCAAAGAGCATTTCATGGCCGACGTAGGAGAACCATCGGTGGGGTTTGAGTCCGCATATGCCGCTCGCCGGCGACTGGCCATGGTGGCCATCACAAACGAACACGTACACGAAGTATTGGCGCCGGCGGGATTTTCCGGCCTGACCCTGGAACGCAATACCGACGGCCCGAACGCGTCAGACCATTCCCGAAGTACCGTCGAAAGCCACAAAAATGAGCAGTTGAGCGCGTCCACACTTCCCGAGCGCGCGGAGTCCGAGCGCGGAGTGGCAGCACATCTGGATCAGTTGGCGCAAGAAATCGTTTCCACGCCAGGTGCGGGTGGTGCACTGCTCGTCGCATTTGCCGCGCAAGCGCGCGCGTTGTCGCTGGTCGTTGAGGCCGCACGGCGTACACACGGCGCCGCTGGCCTTCCGGCCGAGGTGATGGCTGCCGTACAGAACGCGCTCCGTGTCCCGATGCCCATGGGGCTCGAACTGGCGTAATCCCGCCGGCCGGATGCAATCAGCGCATAACAAACGGGTTGCATCCCGCGGCACTTCGTGACAGGCTCCAGAGATTAACTGCGCAGTTGTGTTTGCAGGTTGCGTTTTCTCTGGAGATTCCCGTCATGATGTTTGCATCAAGACTGCATCGCCCATCGCATATTGCTGCGACCGTTTTGGCGATGATCATTGCGTCGCCGTCAATTGCATCGGCCCAGTCACAAACTGAACGCGGCGAACTTGCCTGGAAGGCTGGCACCGCGTTTGCCCTGCAAGGCAGCGCAGACTCGGCACTCGCGTCATTCAGGGAAGCGCGACGCATTGCAATTGCGGTGAAGGATTCGTCGCTGCTTTCGGCCGCACTGCGAGGCGCGGCCGAAGTGCAGGCCGTATACATGGGGTGTGCCGATTCATCAGTGGCGCTGCTTCGCGAAGCGACCAGCGCGTCAATCGAGGGTGATCGTACCGCTGGATTGATGCTCGTTCGCCGATTGGCGATGGCCCGAAAACTCGATGAGGCGCGCGCATTGCAAACTGCGCTGTACGCGGATCTCAAAGGCGAAGTGCCGCGCTCTATCAGCCGCGAAAGTATCGGGTTTCTGACTGCGCAGGCCGCCATTCAACGCGCTGCTGGACAACATGTCGCAGCATTGGAATCACTGCGTCAGGCGCGAACGATTGCCGATCGGCTGGCAAATGGTGATGTGGCCGATAGTGCTGCAGCAAAACCGTTAACCGAAATCAGCTCGCTCAATTACTGGGTGACCTATGAGATGGCCGATCTCATGCTCACATCGAAAACGCGTGGCGTGATGTCGCCGACCGAAGGCAAATCGCTGATGGACGCAGTCGCACGTGCCAATGACGAAGCCGAAGAAGGCAACGAACGCCGGTTCTCTGCGTTTCGTTTAACAGATCGACTCGCTGTGCGCGCATGGCGCTGCACGATGAATGGTGAGAAGTGCCCCACCCCGCCTCCCCGCAAGTGTCGTTGATGCCTGGCGGATTGTATGTTGTCGATAGCTGCCCCCTCCTCCACTCAAGCCGTCTGGTACCATGAAGAAAGCTCTGTCGCGTTTTGGCATTGTCCTGCTTGCGGCGTGCACGCCGCTGGCAGCCCATGCGCAAAAGAAGATGTTGACGCAGGCCGACTGGGATCTCTGGCGTTCCATTCAGGGCGCTACACTTTCGAACGACGGCAAGTGGGTTGCCTACACCTTGAGTCCACAGGTTGGCGACGGTGAATTCGTCGTTCGTTCCACGTCCAACGCAACGGAATATCGCGTGCCCGTTGGTTACATCGGTCGCGCGAACAACACGCCCGGTGGATTGCGCCCGGCCGGTGGTGGCGCTCCCCCCGCTGGCGGTGGCGGTGGGCGTGGAGGACGCGGTGGTGGCGGGGGCGCCGGCGGATCGGGACCATTCAACAGCACCAGCAAATACGCGTTTGTCTCGACGCAGCCCACCAAGACCGAGTTCGAAGCGGCGCAGCGCAGTTCACGTGCCGGTCGTGCCGGTGGTGCGGGTGCCGGTGCCGGTGCGGCCGCCGCTGCACCTGATGCGGGCAATCGTTCGTCTCTGGTCATCATCAATCTTGCCGACGGAAAGCAGACAACGTTGACCGATGCGCGCAACGTGCGCGTGCCGCGCGACAATGGCACGTGGATGATTTACACACCGGGCGCCGATTCGGCGTCTCGTGATTCGGCTGCACGCGCTGGCGCGGCCGGCGGTGGCCGCGGCGGACGTGGTGGCGGTGCCGCAGCAACCGGCCCGCGTCGCGCATTTGGGTCGGCAATCGCGCTCCGCAACCTCGACACGGGCGTTGAAGAAAAGATCGCGGATGTGTTGTCGTTCACGTTTGACGACAGCGCGAAGGTACTCGCGTATTCCGTGGCGTCACGCGACAGCACGAAAGACGGCATGTATCTGCGTAACATGACCACGGGCGTGGTAAAAACACTGGCGACCGGACGCGGCAATTATCGTGACTTCACGTTTGATCGCACGCAGCAACAGTTTGCGTTCACGTCCGATCATGACGAATTCGGCAAGGCGGATGCACGCGTCACACTGTATCTGGGAAGCATGAAGACGAGTACGGCTGTTG
>JBDTTO010000474.1:0-3711 GCA_039930585.1 Gemmatimonadaceae bacterium | reverse complement strand
CGCGCCGCGCGCACCACCATCTGAGCGAACCTCTCAATCATCCCCCTCGAGGCCTCGGACACGAGCGAGCTTTGGACCCGACGCTCTACGATCGCGCGGCGCAGGTGCGCTGGATTCTGCAACTCGGTGTCGCCGTCACGTTCACGCTGGCGATGACGCTGCTCGCCAACCGGCTCCGCCGCCCAATCATGCGGACGGTGGCGGTGATCTGGTGGTGGCAGTTGGCGGTCGCCGTAAATCTGTTTCTGTACTTCTACTTTCGCGAAGTCTGGGCGGAGCACGCGTCGGTACGGTTTCTCGGGACATTCTTCCTGCACGTGCCGCAACTTGTATCGGCACCGCTCCTGCGTCATGCCAAGCGGCTCATCCACGACGGCGACAACGTCCCTGCACCGTCGATGCGCGTGTTGGCGACATGGGCCGTGGCAGGCCTCATCACCACGATTCTCGATTACTACGCCAAGATCGCGTATCCTGAAGCGGAGGCGTCGCTGACGTTCATCGTTTCGCGCGTCATTGCAGCGACGCCGTATTTTTATGCACTGTGGCCGACTGGGCCGAGCAAGACGTTCTCGGGCGTTCGCGAGGTGCGCTTCACTGAACGCGCATTCAACGTGGCCGTGGGCGCGCGCGGATTGTCGCTCGTGATCGATCTCGTCATCCGACTCACTCCGTGGCCCGCAAGTTCGGCGTCGATGCTCACCGCGTTTGTGGTAACGCTCAACCTCATGGCCGTGATTGTTTTTGGCACGATGTTGCTGTTCGTCGCACTCGAACACGAACGCGTATTATCGCTGCGTCAACGCGAGGAATTGTTTGCCGCAAAACTTCGCGAATCGCAGTCGCAGCGACTGGAAAGTCTTGGTCGCATGGCGACCGGTGTTGCGCATGACTTCAACAACGTCTTGAGCGTAGTCGTGGCCGCAACTGATATCGCGAAGGAGTGCGCAGACGATCCAAGAGTAGTCGGCGAAGAATTGAACGCGATCGAAGCGGCCGGACGACAGGGAATGGCGCTCACTCGACAACTGCTCGACTTCGCTCGGCAGCGTCCGCCGGTGATGCAACGCTTCGCGCCGCATGTCGCGATGCAGTCGTTGCGTCCGATCTGCGAAAGACTTCTGCCAGACGCGGTGCGATTTGTTTGCGAGATTTCGTCCACGCAAACACTGGCGATGGATGCGTCGCAGTTTGAACAAGTGGTGATGAATCTCGTGGTGAATGCGCGCGACGCCATGCCGTCGGGCGGCTTGTTGACCGTCGCACTCACCGACGAACATGTCGGCGCAGCCGGGAATGCCGCGCACGCATCGCTTGTCTCCGGCCCTTACATCCGACTCACCGTCCGCGACACCGGCAGTGGTATCGCACCGGACGTGTTGCCGTCAATCTTCGATCCGTTCTTCACCACCAAGGACGCGAGTGGCGGGACCGGACTTGGACTCGCGACGGTGCAGCGCATCACGCGTGAACACGGTGGTGATGCGTTTGTGGAAAGCAGGGTGGGAGTTGGAACAACGATTGATGTGTGGCTTACTGCGGGGGATGGTGTGATCGTCTGAAGTGAGCGCGACACGCGCTTGCAAAGTGTGGCTGGCGTCGGGCGTGTGCGCTCTTACACGACTGCACCTGAATTGCGAAGCAACTCGATACTATGTGCGCGTCCGCTTCGCGAAAGGCATGATGAACTGCGTGTCCCCACCTCACTCCCACCAATCCCGGACGTTTGCTGATGCCCCCTTTTGTAAATGCGATGCTCTGCGGCCTCGTAGGTGCGATCGCGACTCACATCGCGTACGCGCAGTCGAACATGTTCTTATTCGGCGACGCCATTCGGCGAGGACGTCACCCGCTGTGGGATCCAGCGTTTTTCGACGGAATCGGATTGATTTGGGGTCTTGGCATAGGCGCGTTGTTTGCCGCGCGCGTTTTCACGGCGAGCCCAGCGAAGGCGATCTTGTTTGGAATAGCCGTGACAGTCGCGGGCATCGGCGTTGTCGGTGGGACGGCGACGGTCCGACGTTATCGCGCGTTGCCCCAGGAGCCGCAGATAAGCGGGAGACGCGTCGAGCTGGAGTTCGAATTGCGGCTGCCAGCCGATCGGAAAGTTGCCGGAGAGCTACCGGTGAGTGTTGAGTTGGATCCAACGGGACGGGGCGGCAGGGGTGGAACTGAGGTGACACTTGTGCGCGAGGCAGCGCGCGTCATCGAAGGGCGGATTGTCATGGCCGGCAAGGTGCGGATCAAGAACGCGGTCGCCGACCATTTGCTCTCAGTCTCCGATCTAGGGAATTATGTGAATTTCCGTTTGCCGTTGCCGGAAATTCCCACGGATGCGGACATTGTGTGGACGGAATGGATGGCCGCGATGAACGCCGAAAATTTCGAGCTTCGCTATCGGGTTCGGTTTGATCCTGAACGCTGAGCGCGGCGGATGCGCACTACGGGAGCTGTGTTGGATCTCCCGGCGACGCCGTTCGCGGCTGCGCGATCATGACGATAGTCTCCGCCAGGCGCTCGCAATACAGCGTAGGCACAGCCGAACTTTATTTGCAGCGTTGTTCGACCCAGGTCATGCGTCAGGACGCCGACTCGTCACGTACCGACTTGCCAGGCGGAATGCACACCCAGCGCCGCCAACCATCGCTCGATGTATGCGACGTCGAGCGTATCGATGGAATGGCGGGCGCCACGATGAGTGAGTGGTGCGTCATCGTGATGCGGATTCGCTGAGCATGCAATCGCACAAGAAGCTCGCGTAGGCCTTATACGATCCGTCTGCATCCGTTGAGAGTGCTGCCGGCAATATCCAACTTGGTTGCCGGTTTTCCCGTTCACGTCGCTGCTTTCATTTCCTGAAGCGCGGAAAGAAAAGCCCAACTCGATCCCGATACACTTCCCGTGATTTTCCGAACTGTTCATGTAGCTGTCGGACTTCAATGGGAATTCGCGCCGCAGCAATGCTCACAACCAGCAGCAGTCCCGAGAGACCAAGCACCCAGTTGGCTGATAGCGGCAACACAAGAAGCATGATTGCGATGAACGCTGAATAAATGGGATGACGTATTAGACGGTACGGACCTGTTCTCACCAATGCGTGATTGTCATAGAGACCAACACCGCCTCGGTAGTTTGCGCCGAGCGTTCGAAAACGCCACGCGAAGAACGCGAGCACCGGCACGAGCAGGAGCACTGCCAGCCAACAGCACTGCGCGCCGTGTGCGTTGCGTGCGGCATGTTTGCGCACGCCCGACACCACGCCCGTGCGCAATGTCGCGTTTGGGCGCGGTCGCGCGATCGAAGGCGTGTCGTACACCAAACAGATGCGCGCCCGTATCGACACCGACGCGGGTCGCGCTGAATACGGGCGCCGTTTCGCCACCGTCGAGCCGGTGTTCGGCAATGTGCGTTACAACAAAGGCCTCGATCGGTTCACGCTGCGCGGGCGCGTGAAAGTTGACGCACAATGGAAGTTGTTTTGTTTGGTACACAACATTGAAAAGCTCGCCAAGCTGAAATACGCGGCGTAGCGGCAGGTCTGGGGGACGCGCGCGCGATGGTTTCGCGCGGCATACGCGCCACTCACAGTGATTTTGTCGCACCCATTTCACATCAGCGCATTCAGACACAGCTTCGCGGTCTGCCGCACGCGAAATCGGCTTTATCTACATCCTCAACGCCGCGTTCTGCTGCAAAGGCTGTAATAAATTA
>JBDTTO010000473.1:0-3713 GCA_039930585.1 Gemmatimonadaceae bacterium | reverse complement strand
ACCACGTTTCCCAGCATGAGCATTGCAGAGTCGGAATCGATTGGCGTGAAAACGGTGATCTACGCCAATCAGGGAATCCGCGCGTCGGCGCGCGCACTGTCGGACGTGTGGCAAACCATTGTCCGTGACGGCAGCAGCCTTGAGGTCGAGAGCCGCATCGCGCCGATGAGCACGTTGTTCGAGCTGCAGGGAATGTCCACGCACACAGCGGCCGAGCGGGAGTTTGATCGCACGGGGCCGCGTCCGACGCGGGCGATTGTGTTGCACGCGGGAGATCATCGCGATGATATGTCTTTGTTGCCGCTTACGAACGATGTGCCGCTGGCAGCGCTTGATCTGAATGGAGTTCCGCTTGTGCAACGGCAGGTTGCGATGCTGCAGCAGTGCGGCATTACCGACATTACCGTGGTCACCGGTTATCGGCATAACGACGTTCCGCTTGACGGTACTACCGTTGCTGTTAACGCAGCGTGGCAAACGGGTGGCGAAGTGTCATCGCTGTTGAGCGCCAGCGCGAAACCTGCGGCGGAGGACGTGCGCACACTCGTGTGTTACGGAGACGTCGTGTTCGATCATCATGTGCTGGAGCGATTGCTCGCCACAGATGATGAATGCACAATTCTGGCCGACCGCAGCGAGTTCAACACCGGTCACGTTGTGCGCGACGCTGTTGCGATTGACGACGAGGTTGGCAGTCCGCGCCGTTTTCTCAGTCCGACAACACGACGTCAATTGCGGGCAATTGGTCGTGCTGCAAGCGCATTCGAGGCCAACGGGGAGTTTGCAGGTCTTGTCTTGGTGTCGGCGGCGCGCTGGCCGCTGTTGCGCGCACGCGCGGAGTTACGCCAAACGGGCGCGCTGCCTGATCTACTGCAGGAGAGCATCGAGAACGGCGAATCGATTTCGTGTCTGGAAGTGACGTCGGGCTGGCTTGAGCTTCGCAGTTTTGCAGACTACGAGTTGGCTTGCCGGATGATTGCCTCGTGAGGATGTCATGAGCACGCGTGTTTCATCGCAACTGTTTGTTGATGCGCTCAGTGCGCACAATTTTGGCCCGTACATCGGTGTGCCGTGCTCGTATCTGCGGCCCTTCATCGATTACGTGATCGATCGTGACGACTTGAGTTACGTAGCAGCAACCAATGAAGGCGAGGCGCTTGCCATTGCGGCAGGTGCGCAGTTGGCTGGACGCCGACCGGTTGTCATGCTGCAGAATTCCGGGTTGGGCAATCTGGTAAATCCGTTGGCGTCACTCACGCATCCGTTTCGGATTCCCGTGTTGATGATTGTTACGCTGCGTGGCGATCCGAACATCAAGGACGAACCGCAACACGAATTGATGGGACGCACCACGCGTGTGTTGCTGCAGACGCTTGAAGTGGAACACGATTGGTTTCCGGCATCCGACGAAGCCATCGCGCCAGCGGTTGCGCACGCAGTTGAGCGCCAAAATGCTACCGGACTTCCGTACGCGTTTGTGTTGCGCAAGAATGTCGTTACCGAATACACGCCGCGAACCGCCGCTATTGTGAGCAACACATCCAACCCAACGCGTCGCGAAGCACTCGATGCGATTGGTGCAGGCATTCACGCTGATTCCGTCGTGGTAGCGACCACGGGCAAGACCGGACGCGAATGGTTCGAAGTTGCCGATCGCGATCGCAATCTGTACCTGGTTGGAAGCATGGGCTGTGCGCCAAGCGTCGCGCTTGGTCTCGCGCGGGAAATCAACGCGCCCGTTGTTGTGATTGACGGTGATGGCGCGGCTCTCATGCGGCTTGAGGCGCTCGCCAGCGTTGGTCACCAAAAGCCCGAGAAGTTTGTGCACGTTGTGTTGGACAACGAGGCTTACGACTCCACCGGCGCGCAGCGCACCATCTCAGCGGGCGTGAATTTTCCGGCAATCGCGCGCGCGTGTGGGTATGCGACAGCGCAAACGGTGAACGGCGTGTTCGCGTTGCGAAATGCAGTGGAGCTGGCGCAGGCAAACGCGGGTCCGCACTTCATCCACTGTCGCATTTCGCTGGGCGCGTCTCCCGAGTTGGGCCGACCAACTGTTGCACCCCGTGATGTTGCGGAACGCCTGCGCACGTCGTTGCGTGCCAATCGCAACGGCGCATGATTCTCTTTTCGCCTGGCCCGTCGAACATCTCCGAACGCGTACGCCAATCGCTGCTGGCGCCGGATATCGGACATCGCGAACCAGAGTTTGGTGTGTTGCTGAACGAAGTACGCGACGGCATTCGCAACGTGTGCGGGCTCGCTGCAAATTCTCCGCACGACATCGTGCTGCTGGGTGGATCAGGATCTGTTGCGATCGAATCAATCGTCGCCGCGGCAAAACCTCTGGGCAAACTGTTGGTGATCGCCAACGGACCGTATGGCGAGCGCGCTGCGGCAATGGCGCGTCATCACGGCACTGATGTTGAGGAGTGGCGCCTCAAGTGGGGCGAAGCCATTTCGTTGGATGCGCTCGAAGCAAAACTTACCGGCGGCGGATATGGCGCGGTGTATGTCGTGCACCACGAAACGGCGACTGGGCGCCTCAATCCGCTCAAGGATGTTGCCGAGTGCGCGAAGTGGCACGGTGCGCTCTTTTTGGCGGACACCATCAGCAGTATTGTTGGTGAACCAATCGACATCATGAAATGGCAGCTGGATGCCGTTATTGGCAGTGCGAACAAATGTATTCGTGGTATTCCGGGCGCCGCGTTTGTCATCGAGAGCCCCGCCTTTCGTAGCTCGGCTGACGCACAACTCAGTTCACACTATTCGAACCTCGCGCTCAACGGCAATGCGCAGGCAAATGGCGAGTTTCCGTTCACGCCACCGGTACACGCCATGTTTGCGCTGCGGGAGGCCTTGCACGAAACGCAGGACGAAGGCGTCGCCGTTCGGCAGGCACACTACAGCGCGTTGATGCAGCGTTTAATGAACGGGTTGAACGAATTGGGCATTCAGACGTTGCTGCCGCAAAAAGCATACGGCCGCACGCTCGTGTCCTGCCACCTTCCAACCGGCTTCAGTTACGACGAGTTGCACGCACCGCTCAAAGCTGCGGGCTTTTGCATTTACGCAGCGCAAGGCGCCCTCAAGAGTAGCGCCTTCAGACTGGGCATCATTGGACACTTCGGCATGGATGCGATCGAAGGACTGCTAAACGAAATGCGCGTCGTCCTCAAACGCTAATCGCACTTTGAACGCGCTCATTCTCGCAGCTGGTCGGGGAACGCGACTGGGAATTGGTGGTGACGTTCCCAAGTGTCTAACGCCCGTGGCCGGCAAACCATTGCTGGATCGATATCTCGACGTGCTCGAAGCGCTCGCCGTTCCGGTCACGATCGTTGTTGGGCATGGCGCGTCGCACATTCGGGCGCACGTAAGTCAGCGAAATTCGCCACCGGTGTTGATTCACAACTCGCGATACGAAGAAGGAAGTATTGTCTCGCTCGCGGCTGGACTCGAATCAATCAGCGGCGATCTCCTGCTGCTTGACGGCGACGTTGCATTTGCGCCCGCACTGCTTGAGCAATTGTTGCACAGTTCCGCATCAAACGCGCTCCTGGTCGATGTCGGAACTGAGTTTGCGGACGAACAGTACATGGCCGGTATCAACGATGGGCGTGTGATGTCGCTACGACGCGGGCCGGTGCCTGGCCACCAATTGCACGGCGAGTGGGTGGGGTTTGCAAAACTCAACGCGATCGGCGTTC
>JBDTTO010000472.1:0-3721 GCA_039930585.1 Gemmatimonadaceae bacterium | reverse complement strand
GGCAGACGACCTTGCGCGTTGTACTGCATTCGCACATCGTCGCGCAGGAACATGAACTCACCCACGCCTGCCCACGAACATTCATCGCGATCAGCAAACGCGAAGCGCGTATTTGTGCTGGGAGCGACTGGTACTATCGGTCAGGCAACGGTTCGTGCGCTGGTGTCGAGCGGACATGATGTCGTGTGCCTGGTGAGGGCCCGCACTGCCGCGGGCAATACTGCCGCGGGCAACACTGCGATTGCTGGACCGCTGGATGGAGCTGAGCTACGCGTCGGTGATGTGACAAACGCGGCGTCTATTTCACTCGACGGCTTTCGTGGTGAACGATTTGATGCGGTAGTCTCGTGTCTGGCCTCGCGCACGGGCGCACCGCAAGACGCCTGGGCCATCGATCATCAGGCGCATGTACACGCACTCAAGGCGGCGCGAATCGCCGGAGTTTCACAGTTTGTACTGCTTTCCGCGATTTGTGTGCAGAAGCCGTTGCTCGCGTTTCAGCACGCAAAACTGGCATTCGAAAAAGTGCTGATCGACGGACGAATGACGTATTCAATTGTGCGGCCCACAGCGTATTTCAAATCGCTCTCTGGTCAAATCGAACGCGTGAAGCAGGGCAAGTCATTCCTCGTCTTTGGCGATGGAAGACTCACCGCCTGCAAACCAATCAGTGACCGGGATCTCGCGAACTATCTCGTGCGTTGCCTGGACGACGTCACGCTGCACAATCGTGTGCTGCCGATTGGTGGGCCGGGTAACGCCATCACGCCGCGAGAACAGGGTGAGAAACTGTTTGAACTGTTTAAACGCACGCCAAAGTTCAAACACGTTCCGGTTGGCATGCTTGACGGAATTGTTGCCGGCTTGAGTACACTTGGCCGCGTCGTTCCAGCACTCGCACGCAAAGCGGAACTGGCACGCATTGGGCGTTACTATGCGACGGAATCGATGCTGGTGCTCAACAGTGCAACCGGTTGTTACGACGCGGATGCGACGCCATCAACGGGTAGCGATACATTGTTTGAATATTACGCCAACGTAGCGAACGGCGGCGCAGTAGCCGATCGCGGAGAGCACGCAGTCTTTTAGTGTTTACGAATTGATGTAGCGATTCAGTTCTTCAATGGTGCCTTCGTGATCCGAGATAATGTCGTTCATGATATCCCGAATGGAAATCATTCCCCGAACTTTGTCACCTTCCATCACCGGCAAGTGGCGAATCTTCTTCTCGCTCATGAGCACCATGCAGTCGCGCGTCTTGGTGGTGCAGCTGACGGTAATGACATTCGACGTCATGATTTCAGAAACCAGTGTTTCCTTCGAATTGCGCCCCTGCAGCGTGATCTTGCGCGTGTAATCGCGCTCGGAGAACACGCCCACCAGTTTGTCGCCATCAAGCACCAGAAGGGCACCCACGCTGTATTGCGCCAGCTTTTCAACGGCCGCGTACACCGTGCTATCCGGTGCGACCGATCGCAGCGTGCCGTCGTGTTTCTTCAGTAGTTCACCAACTTGTGTCATCGAACTCTCCTGAGCGTAAATGTCTCTCGCTAGAGCGTACAGTTTGACCGCCCCAAGCGCCAGAACCTGCCGTCAGATCAGGGCCGCCATCATCGCCACAATGGCGGCCGCCGGGACCCGTTCAATTGGGTGCGGCACGTCGGGAAGTATTTCAAATCGTGAATTCGTCACAAAAGCTGCGTACTCGCGCGCCTCATCTGCACTAACGGTGTCATCTCGCTCACCAACCGCGACACACGTGCGCGCCACCACGTGGCTCAGCGATTCGCGCGTCAGAATCGGACTGTCACCGAGCTGTACCAGCAAGTTGGCAGTGCGCTCAAGCAGCAACTTCCAACCGCCCGAGTTGCGGTGACGCTCTTCCAGCACACTGGCATATTTCGGGACTTTTTCTGCGATGATGCCGGCGTCCAGTCGACTGCCTTCGCGTAACGCTACTGCGGGATTCCACGCGAACTTGGTGCCGAGTGTGAGAATGCCGGCAAATGTCCCCGGGTGTTTTGATTCGAGGGAAAGGGCAGTGTAGCCACCCATCGAATAGCCGAAGACAATCGGTCGCGATGTCGATTTGTCTCGCGCACGATCAACGGCCGCCGCGAGCGCATTTGAAAACGTTGCGATGCTGAACTCGCGCGCATCCGGCAACATGGCGTCACCGTGTCCGGGCAATTCAAAGTTGTGCACGTTGTTGTGCACGTTGTTGTGCACGTTGCCCAACGACTCCAGTGCACGGGCGATGGGTTCCATCTGCGCTGCAGAACCAAGCGCACCGTGCACTACGAAAATTTGCGGAACAGTTGTCATGTTACCTGATGAAAAACATTACGGTTGCGGGACCTTCTTATTGCGGAGGACGGGCCGGAGCTGGCGCCATGCGCGGAATCTTCTCGTTGCGCATTGCTGCATGATAGGCAAACGTTGCCAGCACAATTGCGCTCTGCCTGAGCCCTGCTTCACTCACGCGTTCAGCAAAATCTGCATTGGTGTGATGTTCGCGCACGTCATAGGTGTCGTAATCCTTGATGGCGGTGAAGCCCGGCAAGCCGAGTTTGGTGAAGCTCAAATGGTCCGTGTTGCTGATCGGTCCGATGACATTTTTTACGGCACCCTGCGCCTTGAGCGGCTCCAGCCAGGCGTCAAAAATTGCTTTTGCGGGCTCATTGTTTTCCATGTAAAACCCGTATGTCGGACCCGTGCCGGGATCATCATTGAGATACACGGACAAGTTGTCAAACGCGGTCTTGTTCGCTGGGCCTGCAAACTTCGCGGTGGCGTACGCAGCGGAACCCAGCAGCCCTTCTTCTTCACCGCTCCAGATAGCAATGCGAATGGTGCGACGTGGTTTCACGCCCAGTGCCTGCAGGATGCGCATTGATTCCATGGCGGCGCTCACGGCATCGGCGTTGTCGGTTGCGCCCGTTGCAGAGTGCCATGAATCCAGATGCGCACCGATCAACACAACTTCCTTGCCGATGACGGGATCAGTACCGGGAATTTCCGCAATGATGTTGTAGCTGTTGGTGTCCGCGCTGCTCAGTTGTGTTTGCAATGCGAGTTTGAGCTGCACCGGCAATCCGCCTTTCACCGCATTCACCACCATGTTGTACTGCTCGGCCACTACAACAATGCTCGGAGTTGCATCGGGCGGTGTTGTGCGTTGTCCGCCCTGCACGAAAAACGTTCCGTGTTCGCCCTGGCTCGCGCGAAGTACAGCCGCCGCGCCGTATTTGCGAAGAATCGGCTCCATTGTTCGCAATGGCGTTGTGTATTCGCTGCGTTCGGCCGGAGGAGCACCACTGCGAACCGCTTCCGCGTTTTGTGCGGGTTGCAGTCGATCCTTGCGGATGAACGCTGTTTGCGGCTTCTGTGCGAGAATAATTGCGCCTTTAAGCTTGTCGCCCATCGCTTCAATTTCGGTGGCGGTTTTCTCGCCAAGATAAATCGCTGGTGCAGTGACGACGCCCTTTGTGCCTGGCGTCCATGCCTCGGGAAAGCCAGTCAGTGGGAAGTAGCGCGGCGCGGTCATTTCAAGCGTGAACTGCTGTAGCTCCCAGCCACGTCCAAACGGAAACGCTTCGAGGTGCGCGTCTTTCATTCCCCATTCGGCAAGTTTGGTGCGTGCGTAATCGGCGGATTGTTTGTGCGCCTTGGAGCCCGCCAATCGTCCGCCGATAATGTTGACGAAATAATTGAATGTCTC
>JBDTTO010000471.1:0-3742 GCA_039930585.1 Gemmatimonadaceae bacterium | reverse complement strand
GCCTTCGACTGCGCCGGTGGTGAGCGTCGTGTACGCAATCGACGTAGGACCGGAGTTGAGATCTCCAGTCATGATCACCGGAAGCTTGCCGGCGATGGTGCCCAGTCGTTGGCGAATGAGTTTTGCACTTTCCTGACGCGCCTTTTCGCCGACATGATCGAAGTGCGTGTTGAGATGAATGTACGTGCAACCGGAGGCGCGATCGCGGAAGCGTCCCCACGTAGCCACGCGTTCGAGTGCGGCGTCCCATGCCTTCACACCAACTGCTTCGGGATTTGTCGACAGCCAGAATGTTTTGTTCTCCAGCATCTCGACGCGGTCTTTCTTGTAGAGAATCGCGCTGAATTCGCCCTTCTCTTTGCCGTCGGTGCGTCCGACACCAACGCGCGAGTATTCGGGAAGCAGCGTGTCGAGATCAACGAGCATTCCGGAAAGTGCTTCCTGCACACCCACAACATCGGCGTCATGAAAACGAATCAGTTTCGCGACCCACGCCTTGCGATTCGGCCACGCATTGATGCCGTCGCCGGGATTGTTGTAACGCAGGTTGAACGTCATCACGCGAAGCGGAGTTGCGGCTGAAACGCCCGATCGGCTGGCAGACGGCGACGACGAAGCCACGCCACCGGCGTTCGATGACGCACACGCGCTGATGGCGGACGCGCCAATGACGAATGCAACGAATGGAAGAAAAACTTTGCGCATGGAAGTCGATGAATGTTTTGAGTTGCTGCGAACGTTGGCTGGAATGACCGGATTTACCATCACGTGTTCTACCATCCTGAGTCCTACCATCCCGGGTTCTGTCCAAGCTTCGGGTTCACAACAAGATCCGACGCAGCGATAGGGCGCAAATACAGTTTGTCGTTCCAGACGCGAGCGATGTTGATCTGCCACTGCAGCAACCCGGAAGTTCCGTTCTGCAGCGAGCGCTGACTGCTGTTGCCCGCGGTGATGTTGTGGTAAATGACGCCTGCGATGGCCGGCGTTGGCACCGTTCCCGTGTGAAAATACACGTCCTGAATTCCGTCTTCATTCAGGTCGTAATACTTGTTTGCCGTTGTGTACATCCCGCGCCACGGACGTGCCATCAGGTCGCCGCGTTTCCAGCGCATGAGATCATCCCAGCGCCGGCCTTCCAGCGCCAACTCGATACCGCGTTCGCGACGCACTTCCAGTATTGTCGCGTCCGTGATGCCTGGGAAGTATACGCTTTGCAAATACGAATCCACGCGCGTTGGACGCGACGACAATCCACCGGTGATGCCTGCGCGAGCACGAAGCGCACCTATGGTTTTCTGCCAGTCTGCATCGGTCAACGTTCCGAGCTCCGCCTTGGCCTCGGCCAGGTTGAGAAGCACTTCGCCATAACGAATGATCGAGATGTCGTTCGTGTTGTTGGCGCCGGCGTCGAGCCCGATATCATCGACGGTCCACTTGACCGGTTGGTAGCCGGTTAACGAGACGGCGAAGGCCGGCGGTGAAGGCACAAGAGCGCCTGCGTTCAGTCGCTTGAAATCACCAGTGCGGATGGTTTGCGCCAGACGTGGATCGCGCCCTTTCGTTTCCGTCATGTACGACAGCGTATCGTATCCCGGACGGTCGGTGAATGGCGTTCCGTCGGCCATCAGGTACGTGTTGATGAAGTCGCGCGTGAAGCTCGCGCCCACACCCGTCGTGGCCGATGTGTAGCGCCAGTTGGCGTCGTTCCGCACAGCGAGGTTCACGTCCATCACATACATCAGCATGACTTCGTTGGTCGGCGGAGCATCGCTGCTGAACAACGAACGGTATGCTCCCAATCCACCGGGCGATGTGTTGAGGCTGTGGCGTCCGCCGTCAACAACCTGTTGCGCTGCGTTTGCAGCTTCAGTGAGCCACTGATTTGCGGTGCCACCGAGTCCGTTGGCGAGACCGGTCGCGTGGTATTTGCGAAACGTTCCTTCGAACAGTGCGATGCGCGACTTGAACGCACGCGCGACGTCCTGTGAAACTTCTGTGCGCGACGGACTCGACACGGTACGAATGTTGGCGATGGCAAAGTTGAGATCCTCCAGCACATGTCCCATCACCACTTCACGCGAATCGCGCCCTGCGAACAGTGCAGCCGTATCGTTGATCGCAAGCGGATGATCGATCCACGGCACGGCACCGTACGTTTTCACCTTGTCGAAGTAAAAAAGTGCGCGAGCAAAGCGCGCGAGTCCCGTGTAATGATTCCGAACCGTTTCAGGAACAGCCGGGTCCACATTGCTTTCGATGAAATAGTTGATGTTGCGAAGTGCCGTCCACGACCATCCGCCCTGATTGTTCGGCGTGTAACTCGGCATCAGATATGTGCTGGCCCCGCGCACCGCGAGGTAATCGGACACATCGTCACCGACGTACACGGATGTCACCGACGGCCATGTGTTCGTGAACGAATTCGCGTACAGCTGCAGTCCTGCTTCGCTGCTGAACACGGCCTTCTGATTGGTGGCTGAAACCGGCGATTGTTCGAGATCGCACGCTGCGGCCAAGAGACACAAACCGCCAATCGCCGCGCGACGTATAGTTGCAAGTGAGGTCATGAAAATATCAGAATTTCAGAGTGAGGCCAGTGACGAACGTCCGCATTGTCGGATAGTTCAGTCCATCGCCATTTCCGCCGTTGGTGAGCACGCGGTCGGAGCCGTTGCTGATGGTTTCCACGTCGACATCCTTGACGTACTTGTAGAGCGGTGAATGCGTCCACAGGTTTTCGCCCGAGATGTAGATCTTCGCGCCGCGAGCGCCCACGTGCGATACCAAACGTGTCGGCAAGTCGTAACCGATTTGCAGATTCTTGAGACGGATGTACGCAACGTTCATCGTGTATTTCGTCTGCGGGCGCGACATCTGACGTTCACCGCTCTGTGCCGCGTATCCATTCAGGCGCGGGAAAAACGCGTCGGGATTTGGATTAGCGGGATCGTAAATAACTCCCGGATTCAGGTGCCACGCGGGAATGTTGTTGTAGGGCCGGTTGTACTGGCCCCAGAAGTAGTCGGCCTCCGGATTCGGATGCCAATTCTGTTTGCCAACGCCCTGGAAAAACGCGCCCACGCTGATGTTGTGCCAACCGCCGTTCAGGTTGACGCCATAGCTGTAGCGCGGCGTGGTGTTGCCGATAACCGAAAGGTCGCCCGGATTCGCCTGCGTCTGATTGCCGACGTCGATTTTGCCGTCGCCGTTCATGTCCTTGAACTTCAGATCACCCGGCAACCACACACGTGAGTTGCGCGACTGGATGAAGCTTTGACTGGCATGACTGAGGATATCGGCTGAGTCCTTGAAGAAGCCCTCGGTTGTGTAGCCCCAGATTTCGCCGACCTTCTGTCCAACGCGATAATCGCTGAGCAGTCCGTTCGGATTGTTGTACTTGAGAATTTTCGACGAGTTGTCAGAAAGTACAAACCGCACACCGTACGTGGCGCGACTGCCGGCGAGACGAAATCCATCCTGCCATGCTGCGGACAATTCCCATCCGTTCGTTTGGAGATCCGCGTAGTTACCGCGCGGCGCGGATGCACCAAACACGGCCGGTGGCGTAATCGACGTCGTGAACATGTCCGTCGTTTTTCGCGAGTACACGTCGGCGCTGAGCGTGAGACGATTATCCATCATGTCGGCGTCGACTCCGAAGTTCGTTGTCGTTGCCGTCTCCCACGTCAATCCGTCTGGCAATACGGCGGGTACACTTGTTTGCTGCGGTTTCGCGCCG
>JBDTTO010000470.1:0-3744 GCA_039930585.1 Gemmatimonadaceae bacterium | reverse complement strand
GATTGGACGATTATCCGCTCGCTGTTTCGCTTTGGACTGCCAACCGGCATTCAGCAGCTCACTTGTGTTGGCGATGCCACGCCAATTCCAAATTGGAACAACTACCTGAACAATACCGCGAGCATTCCGAGCACATGTGCCGATGGCACAAACGGCACGGTGTTCGCGAGCAGCACGCCAAACGTTCTGTTGTTTGATCCGAACTACGCAGCACAGCGTTCACTGCGCGCAAACCTTTCGTGGAGCGGCGCCATTCTGCGTGACTTGTTCGCGGCCAACGCCGACGTCACGGTCTCCAAGAACTACGCGCAGTCGGGTCAGTTCGACTTGAACTTCCCCACGAACCAACAGTTCGGACTCGCCCTTGAAGGCGGCCGTCCCGTATACGTGCCAACCAATGTGATCGTGCCGAGTACCGGACAGATCGCGTGGCGCGATGCGCGCAACTACACACAGTTTGGCCGCGTTACCGAGCAGAAATCCGATCTCACGTCGACCAGCCGGCAGCTTACGCTCGGCCTGCGTCCGGTCGCGTTCAGTTCGAACTTCTCGTGGAGCCTGAGCTACGTGTTGCAGGACGTACAGGAACAGCAGTTCGGCTTCTCCAGCACCGTTAGCGACCCCACGCAGATCTTCACGTCGCGCTCGGGCAACCCGCGGCACCAGGTGCAGCTCACGTTGAACCGCAACTTCTTCAACGTCGTGCAGATGAGCCTCGGTATGAACTTCATCTCGGGCCGTCACTACACGCCACTCATCAGCGGCGACGTAAACGGAGACAGCTACAGCAACGATCGCGCGTTCATTTTCGATCCGGCGCTTGGCACCACTGATCCAGCAGTCGCAGCGGGCATCAAGGGCCTGCTCGACAACGGCACGGCAGAAGCCGCTGATTGTCTGCGCTCGCAGCTCGGTACGCTGGCAGCCCGCAACTCGTGCACAACCACGTGGACGGCAACGCAGAATCTGTCGTTCAGCTTTACGTCACAGCGTATTGGATTGCCACAGCGTGCGCGTTTGCGTCTGCAGGTTTCCAATCCGTTGGTCGGAATCGATCGCCTCGTGCATGGCGAAGACAAGATTCACGGATGGGGCCAGAGCCCGAACCTCGACCAACAGTTGCTGTACGTGCGCGGTTTTGATCCAGAGTTGAAGAAGTACACGTATGAAGTGAACCAGCGCTTCGGATCGACGAGCGCGGCACAGATCACGAACCGCCGCGTGTTTGGTCTTACCGCCGTGCTCTCATACGATCTCGGCGTGACCCGCGAGCGTTACCAGCTTATGCAGCAGCTTGATCGCGGTCGCTCACGTCCAGGCAACAAGGTCAACGCGCAGCAGCTCCGTCAGACCGGAAACAGTGGGCTCGTCAATCCGATGCAACAGATTCTCGTGCAGTCGGATTCGCTCAAGCTGACGCGCAAACAGGCCGATTCACTCACGGTGCTCAATCGCCTGTACGTGCTCAAGCAGGATTCAATCTGGGCGCCAGTTGCCCGCGAGCTCGCCGCGTTGCCCGACAAGTTTGATCGTGGCGATGCATTCGACAAATCGATCCACGCGCGCAAAGCGCAAGTCGACTTGCTGTTGCTGTACGCGCCAGGCATCAAGGGCATCCTGTCCGCCGAGCAGTTCCGGTTGCTCAGCCCGCAGACCGCGTCCTTCATGGACAAGAACACGCTGAAGGGTTTGCGCGCTGGCACGCAGGGTCAGGGAGCCGGCGGCGGTGGTGGTGGCGGCGGTGGTGGTGGCGGCGGACGTGGCCGCGAATGATCAACAAGACAGCAGCAGTTTTATCCCCGATGACCAAGAGTCTCTTCGCAATGCATAGATCGTACGTGTTTTCAGGTCTTCGCACGACGTCCGCCGCACTGTGTGCCTCTGCGCTCTGCGCTGGAGTGATTGCAGCGCAGGACTCGACCAAGATCGCAGTCAAAAAGCTTGGCGAACCGGTAGCTCGTACCACGATCCCCGCAGGTGCAGTGACCTCCATTCGCGCGCTTAGCGATGGCTCTGTATTTGTGAATGATTTTCCGCAGCGCCATATCGTCCTGCTGGACCCGCAGCTCAAACAGATCAAGGTCATCGCTGATACGCTCGGTGTCGGCATTCCCTACGGCCAGCGCCAGCCGGGACTTATCGCGTTTCACGCCGATTCATCGATCATTGTTGACCCGGCGACGCTGGCCTTGGTGGTGTTGACGCCCAAAGGCGAAGTGGCGCGCATTATGTCGGCGCCGCGTCCGCAGGATATCAACACGCTGGCATCTGCAACGCTCGGCGCAAACGCGTTCGATTCAATGGGTCAATTGATTTATCGCGCGCAGGCAGGCGGAGGATTTGGTGGTTTCGGCGGCCCGCCCGGTGGTAACACCAACGGCGGACGCGGCGCGGCGCAGCAGCAAACAGGTGGTGGCCGAGGCGGCGCTCAGGGTGGCGGCGGCGCTCAGGGCGGCGGCGGCGGGCGTGGCGGGTTTGGCGGCGGCGGGGAGGATTTCCCGGGCGGCCGTCCAGCAGGACCCACTGGGCCAGGTGCGTTCGGCGGAAACACCGGCCGCAATATGCAGCCCGATTCTGTGCCGATCCTGCGTTCCAATTTTGACACACGTAAAACCGACACCGTGACGTTTGTTCGCGTTCCCAAGAACGAGTTCGCGACTCAGCCAACGCCGGAAGGTGGCACGCGCGTTATCACGAAGCTCAATCCGTTGCCGCAGGCGGATGATTGGGCAACGTTGTCAGACGGTACCGTCGCCGTAGTTCGCGTACTTGACTACCACATCGACTGGTACACACCCGACAAGAAACACGTCGCATCGGCAAAACTTCCGTTTGCCTGGAAGCAGCTGACTGATGAAGACAAAACGAAAATGATTGATTCGCTCAAGGCTGCAGCGGACGTTTACACGAAGCAGATGGCGGCGCTGACGCAGGGTACTACTGGCAACGGATCGCGCATCGCCTTCGAACCAATCGAAGCTCAAAAACTACCGGACTATTATCCGCCCATTCGCCAGGGAAGCACGTTTGCTGACGCTGATGGAAATCTGTGGATCCTTCCGGCCACATCCGCGATCTCTGCAACGGACATGATCGCGTCCATGACGACGGGTCGTGGAGGTCGTGGTGGTGCAGGCGGCGGTTTTGGTGGTGCTGACAACGGTGGCCGTGGTGGGCGTGATCAAGGTGGCGCCGGTGGTGGTGGTGCTCGTGGCGCCGGTGGAGCTGCAGGTGTTGGCGGAGCCGCTGGTGGACGCGCCACTGGTCAGGGAGGTGCTGCTGGTGCCGCAGGAGCCGGCGCGGGCAATCCGCGTGGTGGTGCGGGTGGCGCGCCAGGACTCGAGGCGATCCTGCCGCCGCCGTCCACGATTTCGCTCAACTACGATGTCGTTGATCGGAAGGGTGTGCTTGTTGAACGCGTTCAGTTGCCGCCGGGTCGCACGATTGTTGGATTCGGACCAAAGGGCGCTATTTATCTCAGCGTGCGCGAAGGGCGCAGCATGTTCATCGAGCGTTACAACCGTTGATAGCGGCAAGTCGGTTTTGATGTGATATGAGGCCAACCGAAAGGTTGGCCTCATTTGTTTTCGCCATTACCGTTCGACCATGACAACACCTATCGCATTACTTGGCACGGGCCTGTTGGGCTCGGCGTTTGCTGAAGCATTTCTCGCTCGTGGTGGTTCAAGTCTCACCGTGTGGAATCGCACGCGTGCGAAGGCTGAAAGATTAGGCGCGCTTGGT
>JBDTTO010000469.1:0-3756 GCA_039930585.1 Gemmatimonadaceae bacterium | reverse complement strand
TTCGATCATGCCGAGCCACACCGTGGGGACGCCGGCGCTGTGGGTGACTTCTGACGGGGAAAACAGTCGACCCGCCGCGAGCTTTGTGCTGCCGAATGCGTCGATGCCGGCAGTGACCGCCACAATTGATGCGCGGCGATGCGTTCCCGCGCGGGGCCAGTTCACATGTGCATCGCCCGCGAGTTGCATGGCGGATCCGCGCGCGAGTGGCAAATGCGCGGACAGGTCTTCCATGTCCGGTTGTGTGAAGATCGGATAATCATGCAGCGGTTCCCATTCGCCATTCACGAGTATTCGTGTTTGCGCAGTGAGCACGATCATTTGCAGATCGGTGGTGCGATCAAGCTCGCCGCGTACGAATCCCTGCATGACATCGCCAAGTGAAATCACCGAAACCAGTGCTGCAACGCCGATGATCACGCCCAGCATTGACAGCACCGTGCGCAACATGTTTTCGCGCAGTGAGCCGAGTCCGATGATTGACGCGCCTACGACGGAACGCAAAACCTTGCGAAACGATGCCGGTTGAAGGGAGCTCGCGCTACGAAGAGCGGTGTTCATGTCAGTTTTCCGTGCCCGATTCGCGCGTAAAACTCGTCGCGATAGCTGCTGGAAATGGGGATGTACTTGTCACGGATAAGAATGCGGTCGCGCTCTACTGACTCGATTTTGTCCAATGCCACCATGTATGACTTGTGCACTCGGCACGCGACATCCTGAGAGATTCGATCTTCGAGTTCGGAGAATTTCTCCAGCGTGCTGATGCGGCGGGTGAGCGTTTGGATTTGTCGGTAGTCGCCATCACCTTCGATGTACAGAAGCTCGGCAAATCGCACGCGTTCGAGACGCTGTTCGGTTTTTACAAAGAAGTAGTTGCGATCGACCGATGTGGTGACGGTGGCTGCACTGGTTACGGCGCGATCCACTGCCTGCACGAATCTGGCAAACGTGAATGGTTTGAGCAGATAGTCAGCAACTTTCAGATCGTACGCTTTCAGCGCGTAATCGGGGTGCGCGGTAGTGAGAATTACCTGCGCCGAAACGGCCGAGGTTTCCAGTAGATCAATTCCAGAAAGTCCACCCAGGTTGATGTCGAGAAACAAGAGATCGACCGCGTTGACGAGCAGGAAGGTCAGGGCATCGGAGGCGTTATCAAATGACGCCACCAGCTGCAGCAACGGCAACTGTTGCACGTATTCCCGGAGCCGCTCGAGTGCGAGCGGTTCGTCCTCAACGATGATGCAGCGCACTGGCGATGTCATGACTGCGATCAAGCTCAAGGGTGAGTCGGACGGAATAGCGATTGTTGCTGTCGGAGATGGCGAGCGTGTGCCGGTTCGGATAGAGCAAGGCCAGTCGCTGCGTTATCAGCTCCTGACCAAGTCCGCCGGCGACAATTGCGGTATTCGAATCCGGCGCGCGCAAGGCTCGCGTTTGCTGGTAGCTGTTACTGCAGACAAATGTGAGCGCCGAGTGTTCGACAACAATTGCCACAACGATGGCGTTGTCTTCGCGCTGGCCGGCCGCGTGTTTGAATGCGTTCTCAACGAACGGAATCAGCAGCATTGGCGCAATTGAAATGCCGGCCGTGTTGCCGGACAGTGTATACGAAACGAGTTTCGGGTTCGCGATGCGAATACGTTGCAGCGCAATGTACTTGTCGAAGTAGGCGAGTTCGGAATCAAGGGGAATACGTTCGCCGCGGGCTTCGTACAGGACAAACCGCAATATGTCGGACAATTGATTCAGATAACTTGATGCCGCGCTTGCATCGCGCATGATCAACACGTCGATGTTGTTGAGCGTGTTGAAAAGGAAATGAGGATCCAGCTTGGCGCGCACCAGTGCGGCTTCCACTTCGGCCGTGCGGCGCGTGAGCTGTTCCTTGATTGCGATATCGTCGTACCAGCTGATGAACCCACGCATGACCATTGCAATCGTCATGTGAATGAGCGCCAGCACGGACAGCCAGGTAATAAACGCGCCAGAATCGCGCAGTGACCGCAACGGAATTGGAATAGCGCCAGTGAGTGACGCGAGCGCTGCGCTGATTGCAATTGATGTTGCGAGCGCCGTCAAGACGGTGAACAGTACCAGCAATCCAAATTGGCGCTTTGGAAAAAGCCTTGGCGTCAGCAGGAAATACTGAATGTAAAACGCGGCGACGTTTGGAACGATCAGAAGAAATCCAACGCTCGTCCGGAACAGGACACGTGGCGCGGGAACGCCCGAACGTGACGCCACAATGATCAGCGTGAGCAGCAGCAGGTACAGTCCCCAGTACCCGATGTGCAGCACGGCCACGAGATACTGTGGCAAGCGCGGAATCAGTATGCTGCTGGGCGACGCCGTGTTCGCCTGGGAACGCAATGGCATGCGGTGATGTTACGTCAGCGCGCCGGGCAACTCCAACAAGAATCGGTGACCGACACCTTTCAGTCGGTCAACTGACGGAAACGGGCCCCGTTCCTCAGCGCGCAAGCGACAGCCGGATAATCGCCAGATGCGTGACGCGCGCGCCGTCGACCGAATAGACCGCGACATTGCCGTTGGGAAGAACGTCCGTGATGTACTCGTCGAGTGCGGCCGTTGTAACGACAGAGCGCGTGATGGGATCAATGACTTCCACGACAGTGCCGTACAGCCTCTCAAACGAGAGCTCCGCAAAACTCACATCGTGCGCGCCGGGTTTGAGTGTGGGCCATCCTTCCTGCCAATGTTGGCCTGCTACGCGACCGAAAACCCACAACAATCCATCAGGCGCTTGCCAGATGGCAAACAGTTTTGGCGGTGGTGGTTCTGTTGGAGTGCCAATGTTGTCCTTTGACGGCGCCGGAAACCAATTCGGTTTGCGTTCGATCGTGCCGAGCAGCACGCCATCTTTTGAAAAGTGGCTCAGACGATATTGCAGGATGTCGGCCGACCAGAATCCACCATCGCTTGCAGGCGTAGCGCGCTGATACTTCGCCATGGTCGTGGATTGTTCTGGTGTCAGTTGGTTGTTGCCAAACGACTTTAGAATTTTGAGATCGGACTGTTCCGCCGATGCGGTATGCAGCGTCCAGCCCGAGTCGTTGCTGGAATTCTTGATGGTACCGGAAAGCAGCATGCGTGCAGGCCATCCGTCTGCCGATGCGGGAAACAGCGAGTCCGGAAGATTCACTGTGCGAACGGCGCGAAATTGCGAATCAACAACGAACGCGCGTGTGCTTTTTTCGAAATCGAACACCAGCATGGAATCACCGGGCAACGCCATGAACGCGATGGGTGATCCGAATTCATTTGCACCGCCACCTTTGTGGCCAATCGTGTGCAAAAACTTGCCGTTGCCATCGTACACACGCGCCAACTGATTCAGCTCGGCGACCCAGTATCGACCCTGCGCATCAACCGACATGGCGGTGGGCGACATCAGCAATGCGCTGCCGCCTTCGTTGCGCAGTTCCATTGGAGGTCCGAGCTCAACGCGACAACCGGTACACGGTTGTGCTGCGCCGAGTATCTCGACGACATCGGCGGGGGCGGGCTTGTCGCACGCGGCGAGACCAAGCAACACCAACACTGCAGTTACGGCTGGTACCAATTTTCGCAAAGGCGCCTCGAGGAATCGCGTCACAGAACCGGTATCCTTGTGAGGATGAATGGTGAAGCCTAACGAAACGCACACGCGGAACGTATGAACCCGTGCTGAAGGTGGGGGGCCTCCTGTAACGGGTGTTCCCACTGCATATTGGCACCGACCACACGTAAATGCCC
>JBDTTO010000468.1:0-3757 GCA_039930585.1 Gemmatimonadaceae bacterium | reverse complement strand
CCGTCGACATGATCATGATGTTGAAGAAGAGGCCGAGGTACACCGCGCGAAAACCACGCACGAGTGCGGCAGGGCGCCCGGCGTAGCGAAGCTCATAAAATTCGAGATCGGTTACGACCTCAGAGCGGCGCCACAATCGCGAAAAGAAAAACACGGTGAGCATACCTGTCAGCAGGAACGACCACCACACCCAGTTTTGCGACACACCTTTCTGACGCACAATGTCCGTGACGAAATTTGGCGTATCCGTACTGAACGTTGTTGCAACCATCGACACACCCACCAACCACCACGGCGCTGCCCGACCCGACGTGAAGAATTCCGTCGTACTCGAGCCGGCACGCTTGTAGTAGAAAAGCGCCGGGAGAAACGAAATCAGAATCGACAGTGCAATGATGACCAGATCGATGGTGCTTAGATGCATATCCCTTCCTGTTCTGCGTTGGCCTGCGCGCGATGTCTCGGTGAGTCGCCTGCTGGTCGGACGTCCTTCGACTAGTGGCATCAAAATGTCGCCGTGCTCGCCGTGTGGCTATGGACAGACGTCGCTAGTTGGTTGATTTCCGCCCACGATGCCACCCGTCGGCCTGAAAAGGGAGCTGCACCTCACCAAGTCGCGCTGGGACGCGCGAGATTCCAAACTACTGAGCGAGTTACCGCTGGACGGGGACCGCTGCCCGCATGACGCCGTCCTCGTTGATCGGACGCGCCGGTCAAGGCGGCGCTGCAAAACGCGGCCGCGCAAAAAATCTCTGCGCGGCCGCGTGGTCTGCCAGTGAAACTCGTTGGTGGTTTACATGTTGCGGCGGTACTGACCGCCCACCGCAAACAGTGCTTTGCTGATATCGCCCAGCGTGCACACCTTGGTGGTTTCCATCAATTCGGCAAACACGTTCCCGTTGCGAACGGCAACCTGCTGCAAACGACGCAGCGCTTCGGCGCCATCGTCCGCATGCAATTTCTGCACGGCGGCAACGCGACCAATCTGCGAATCCTTTTCTTCGGTTGTCGAACGAATGACTTCGGTCGGAATACTTGTGGGTGAGCCCTGCGCGGACAGGAAGGTGTTCACACCGATGATCGGAAGTTCGCCGGTGTGTTTTTGTGTTTCGTAATACAGTGACTCTTCCTGAATCTTGCCGCGCTGGTACATCGTTTCCATCGCGCCGAGGACACCGCCGCGATCGCTGATACGGTCAAATTCGGCCAGGACCGCGTCTTCGACAATCTGCGTCAGCAACTCGATAATGAATGAACCCTGCAGCGGATTTTGATTCTTCGCGAGTCCGAATTCGTGATTGATGATCAACTGAATCGCCATCGCACGACGCACGCTTTCTTCGGTCGGCGTGGTAATCGCTTCGTCGTATGCGTTTGTGTGCAGCGAGTTGCAGTTGTCAAAAATCGCGTACAACGCCTGTAACGTGGTGCGAATGTCGTTGAACGAAATTTCCTGCGCGTGCAATGAACGTCCACTCGTCTGCACGTGATACTTGAGCATCTGCGAACGCGCATCCGCCTTGTACTCGTTCTTCATCGCCTTCGCCCAGATTCGGCGTGCGACACGACCCATGACTGCATACTCGGGGTCGGAACCGTTCGAGAAGAAGAACGACAGATTTGGCGCGAAGCTGTCGATCGGCAATCCGCGCGACAGATAATACTCGACGTACGTGAATCCATTGGCCAACGTAAACGCGAGCTGACTGATGGGATTCGCACCCGCTTCGGCAATGTGATAGCCGGAGATGGACACCGAATAGAAGTTGCGCACGTTGTTGTGCGTGAAATACTCCTGCACGTCGCCCATCAGCTTCAACGAAAATTCCGTCGAGAAAATGCAGGTATTCTGCGCCTGATCTTCCTTGAGAATATCTGCCTGCACGGTACCACGAACGCGCGCGATCGTGTCCTTCTTGATATCGGCGTAGACGTCGGCAGGCAACACTTTGTCGCCAGTGACACCCAGCAACATCAAACCAAGTCCGTCGTTGCCTTCGGGCAATTCGCCCCGGTAGCGCGGACGTTCAACGCCACGTTCGGCAAAGTACGCGTCAATCTTCGCGTTCACTTCTTCAACCAGGCCGTTCGCGTGAATATATCGCTCACACTGCTGGTCGATGGCGGTGTTCATGAAGAAGCCCGTCAACATTGGCGCGGGGCCGTTGATCGTCATCGACACGGACGTTTTTGGATCGGCGAGATCAAATCCCGAATACAAACGTTTCGCGTCGTCGAGACAACAAATCGAAACGCCCGAGTTGCCAATCTTGCCGTAAATGTCCGGACGAATTGCCGGATCATTTCCGTAAAGAGTTACCGAATCAAACGCGGTTGAAAGACGCTTGGCTGGCAATCCTTTTGATACGTAATGAAAACGACGATTCGTGCGTTCCGGTCCGCCTTCGCCGGCAAACATGCGCGTGGGATCTTCGCCTTCGCGCTTGAATGGAAATACGCCGCCCGTGTAGGGAAATTCTCCCGGCACGTTTTCCTGCATCACCCACGTAAGGATGTCTCCCCAATCGCGGAATTTCGGGAGCACGACCTTTGGAATTTTCTGATGCGACAGCGACGTCGTGGTGGTTGGCACCGTGATCGTCTTGCCACGCACCTGGTACTTGTATTCGTCGCCTTCGTAGTTCGCGCGCTTCTCGGCCCAACCATCGAGAACTCTCTTGCTCTCTTTGTCGAGACGCGATTCGAGATCTTCGCGAACGTCAGTGAGCGCAGTGCCCTCGTGGCCAAGCAGGCGTTGCGTTTCCTGCACTGCCTGCAGCTGATGCGCAACATCACTTTGCGCCGTCACCCACTGGTTGTATTCGCGAATACCATCAGAGATGCGCGAGAGATACCGCTGACGCTCGGGCGGAATGATGTTGATCTTTTCCGACTCTTCGCTGCCTGGCGCCTCAACCGGAATCAGCGGCTGCCCCGTCTTCGCGGCAATCGTTGACATCAACACACGATACAAACGCGTGGTGCCTGGATCATTGAACTGCGACGCGATGCTGCCAACCACTGGCATGCTATCGGCAGGTTTGTTGAACAGTTTGTGATTGCGTTGATACTGTTTGCGTACATCACGTAGCGCGTCGGGCGCGCCGCGTTTGTCGAATTTGTTGAGCGCAACGACGTCCGCAAAATCCAGCATGTCAATCTTTTCGAGCTGCGTCGCGGCGCCGTATTCCGGGGTCATCACGTACAGCGAAACATCCGAGTGCTCAACAATTTCTGTGTCCGACTGACCAATGCCCGACGTTTCCAGAATGACGAGGTCAAATCCTGCGACTTTCAACACGTTTACGGCATCACGCACGTGTTTCGACATCGCGAGATTTGCCTGACGCGTCGCCAGCGAACGCATGTACACGCGCGGATTGTGGATCGCGTTCATGCGAATGCGATCGCCGAGCAGGGCGCCGCCGGTTTTGCGCTTCGATGGATCGACCGAGACAATTCCGATCGTGTGATCGGGTGTGTCGAGGAGAAACCGACGCACGAGTTCATCAATCAACGACGACTTACCAGCACCGCCTGTTCCCGTAATACCAAGCACCGGCGTTTTGCTCTTCGCAGCTTCTTCGCGAATGCGGCCAATCAGGTCGGCGCTTTCCTCGGGAAAGTTTTCTGCTGCGGAAATAATGCGACCAATCGAACGCGCATCTTTCTGCCGCGCTTTGATGAGATCTTCGTTCGTGACATCTCTGCCCGTCGCAAAGTCGGAACGTTCGAGCAGATCATTGATCATGCCCTG
>JBDTTO010000467.1:0-3761 GCA_039930585.1 Gemmatimonadaceae bacterium | reverse complement strand
GGAGCGCAAGGTGTGCAGGCACCAGGCGCTGGTCGCGCACTTTGATGAAGTCATTGAATCGTGCAGTACGTCATGCGATGCATGTACCGGTGAGACGTTGGAGTCGCGGTTGGCGGGTATGGTTGATCTCGCGTCGGCAGATTTTGGCGAGGACGCGCCAGTACGTGTCAGAAGTGCAGCACGTTCGTCAAAGGGTTCGCGTACGTCGCAGTCGCTGGATGTTGACGCGTTGGATGACGATGAACGCGAGCTGTTTGATGCGTTGCGGGCGCTGAGGCGAACGTTGGCGGATGAAGCGCGCGTGCCGGCGTATATCGTGTTTGGCGATCGCGTGTTGCTGGAGATGGTGGCCAGACGACCCAGAACGTATGGCGAGTTGTTGCAGGTGCCGGGGGTGGGACAGGCGAAGCTGGAGCGGTATGGGGATGCGTTTTTGGAGGCGATTCGCGCTACGCGTTAACGAGCGTTTAGCAGTTGCACCGTCCGCTCATCCGCGTGTCCGTCGAAGTACTTGTCCAGTAACGCCTGAAACACCGACCCTGCCGCCGAAACGTGTGCAAACAACGTCGCGCACGATTGCAGTTTCTGATCATCCGGCGCACCGAATATTTCACGCGCGCTCAGCCCTTCGAAATTGAGCGCTGCGTGCGCGATCTCGACTAACCGCGGACCAAGCACCGGATGCGCGAGGTATGCGTTTGCTTCGGCCAAACTCTTGATTGCGAATTTGGCAGATCTCGAGCTGAGGCCAAGCCCCGCCAACTGCGGAAAAATGAACCACATCCAATGCGACTGCTTACGACCATTTCGAATTTCGTTTAGCGCGATGTCGTAAACGATTCTCTGCGCGCTGACGAAGCGATCGAGGTCGAATGGATCGTCTGCGTTCATCAACGTTCGCCGGTCACTTCTGCCGCACCATCGTAAACGAGTACCGATCCGTAGCCCCCGTTGGAAACCGGATCTCCGCCTTGCCCGCGCCTTTGTCCTTCTCGCCCGGCGTCAGCTTGAATTCGAAAGTCTGCCAATCCTGCTCATCCCAACTGAGTCGCATGCGGCCGGCCGAACACACGTCATCGCCGCGACGTTTGCACCCGAACTGTCCACTTGGGCCGTCGGAGCGCATCGCGCCGCCAATCGTGCTGTCGACCTGCACCAATGTCACCGTAAAGTTGAGCCACGGCGCGGATTTCACGGCCGGGTCGGTTGGACTTGGTTCAGACCGAAATTCGAAACGCCATTCGCCGGCGAGATTGGTCGCGGCCGACTGCGCATGCGCGGCTTGAGTGCCGAAGACTGCGGCGGCCGACAGTAACAACGACGAAATCCATCTGGTATTCATGCGCTCGTTCTCACCGGGATTGCTCACGTTCTCGACTTCGATGCGTGACGGTCAGTGGTTGACTTGACGTTCACTTAATGGAGCTTGATGGACGATGACGCAAGCGGAACCTTTGCGACTGTCCCGCGCGTCACCCACCCGTAACGGTTCGTCTGCCGCACAATCCGGAATTTCGCTCGCTACTGCGTAAATCCGCCCGCCAACTTCTGCCAGGTAGATCGTATGAGCCACGACGACGAACGTACTGCCATCTCACGTCGCGAACTCGTAGCGCGCCTGACAACAACGGCCATCGTCTCGGTGATCGCCACGCCACTCGGCGGTGCACTCAACAAAGCGTTTGCGCTGACCGCCAGGGCCGAGCCGGTGAATGCTGTGGCGGGTGTGGATCGAGTCGTGATGAAACACGGCAAAACGTATCTGCGCGGGTGGGCGGGCTACGGCGCACCACCACGCGCGGGTCGCGGCGGCGGGGGAGGACGTGGAGCTGCTGCTTCGCCCGTGCCGACAGGACCCGCTCCGACAACCGTTTGGAGCAAGCTGTCGGGTCCGGGCATCGTCACGTTCGCAGATCCGCGCGCGGCCGCAACCACTGCGACGTTTTCGGCGACTGGCGATTATGTGTTGCAGGTGACCGCTGATAATGGCGAGACGAAAGCGACATCAACGCTCTCAGTGAAAGTCGAATTACCGCCGCCGCCGACGCAACTCGCGCCGGTCGTGACGAAACGACACACGATCACGAGTCCGCTGTGGAGTGCACGCACGAAGACGCTGATCACGTCGTGGATTCCGCACTGCATCGAAACGTGCAATCGCGCAGACATTCCGGCGGGACGTGGCGACGGTGGTATCGACAACTTCATCGAAGCGGCGAAAGCCAATCGCGGTGAACCATACGCACCGCACAAAGGTTACGTGTTTTCAAATGCGTGGGTGCACCAAACGGTTGAGTCGATGAGTCTCGCGCTGATGGTTGATGCGCAGGGGGACAACGAGATCATTGCTGCACAGAATGCGATGCGCGTGACGCTTGATGATTGGATTCCGAAAATTCTTGCTGCGCAACATGCGGATGGTTATCTGCAAACGGCGTTCACACTGCGCAACGCGCCGCGTCCCAATGGCGGTGCCGGTTTGCCGGGCGGATCGCAGCAAGCGTGGACGGAACGCTGGCAGGCGTCGGCGCGCGCGAATCACGAAGGGTACGTCGCGGGCTATTTTCTCGAGTCGGCAATCAATCACTACTCGATGACGGAACACAAAGACGCGCGGCTGTACAACGCGGCGAAAAAACTTGCTGATTGCTGGGCCGATCACATTGGTCCTGCGCCAAAACAGGAATGGTTTGACGGGCACCAGGAAATGGAGCAGGCGTTGGTGCGCTTCGGACGATACGTGAACGAAGTGGAAGGCGGCGGCAAAGGCGATCGTTACATCTCACTCGCAAAATTTCTGCTTGACTGTCGCAAGAACGGATCAGAATACGATCAAAGCCATCTGCCGGTTGTTCAACAATACGAAGCCGTGGGACACGCGGTGCGTGCGGTGTACAACTATTCGGGAATGGCGGATGTTGCGGTGGAAACGCACGACGTTGATTATCAGAGCGCGGTGAAATCGCTGTGGGACAACATCGTGCATCGCAAATATTATTTGACGGGCGGCGTTGGCAGCGGTGAATCGTCAGAAGGATTTGGTCCCAACTATTCCCTGCGCAACAATTCGTACTGTGAGGCGTGTTCAAGTTGCGGCGAAATTTTCTTTCAGTGGAAACTGCATCTCGCGTATCACGAAGCGAAATACGCTGATCTCTTTGAACAAACGCTTTACAACGCGTTGCTGGGCGCCCTTGATGAAAAAGGCACCAGCTTTTTCTACACAAATCCGCTTGCGCAGTTGGGCAATCGTTCGGCGTGGCACAGCGTTCCGTGCTGCACCGGCAATATTCCGCGCACGCTGCTCATGCTGCCCACGTGGATGTATTCAAAGAGCGCCGACAGCATTTATGTGAATCTGTTTGCGGGAAGCAAGATCACTGTCGAAAACATTGCGGGCACTGATGTCGAGATGGTGCAGGAAACGGACTATCCGTGGAACGGCAATATTGCGATGGTCGTGAATCCAAAAACGTCGAAATTGTTTTCGATCAACCTTCGCGTTCCAACGCGCGACGTCAGCACGTTGTACACTGCGACGCCAAATGCAAACGGTATCGCATCGCTCAAGGTGAATGGCAAAGCCGTAAAACCCGTGATCGTGAACGGCTACGCGACCGTCAAACGCACGTGGGTGAAAGGCGACAAGATTGAACTCGAATTGCCAATGTACGTTCAGCGCGTGCATGCGAGCGAAAAAATCGATGCCGACAAAGATCGTGTTGCGCTGCGCTACGGCCCACTTGTGTACAACATTGAAA
>JBDTTO010000466.1:0-3765 GCA_039930585.1 Gemmatimonadaceae bacterium | reverse complement strand
CGTCCAGCGCAACGGATTCGGATGACCTTTGGGTGACGGCCTGCGCGATGGTATGCGAGGCCGCGCACATTCCGTTTCGTACACCGCCGCACTTTGAAGCCGTGCGCGGTGGTATTCGCAATGTCGAACGACATCGTGATCATGTAGCCGCGATTCTCAGCGCTTCGTTTGTGCGATATCGCCGGGTGATCCTGAACGGTGATTGGTATACGCGCGACGCGGGGCCATTGCTCGGATTTCTGCGTGACGAACAAATGCCCGTGGCGCTCGTGTCGTCCGCGTCCGGTCCTTACACAATGCTGCATCCGCGCACCAAAAAACAAACCGAAGTGACGGCGGCGCTTGCCCGCAAGCTCGACGTGACGGCCTACACATTCTATCGGCCGTTGCCCGCGACTCGTCTCAGACTGCGCGCATTGGGGCAATTGGTACTCGACGACATCGCGCCGGATCTCAAACGTATTGTCGGTTTTGCGGGCGCTGTTGCCTTGCTCGGGCTCTCGCTGCCGATCGTTACGGGCAAGATGTTCAGCGAAGTAATTCCAACCGCCGATGCCAATAATGCGATGACGCTGTTCGCGTCGCTGTTTGCTGTGGCAATTGGAACGGTGGCGTTTGATGCGGCGCGTGGGTTTGCACTACTGCGTGTGCAGAGCCGAGCCAATACGTCGATGCAAGCGGCGATCGTTGATCGTTTGTTGTCACTGCCGACGCGATTCTTTCGAAATTTTACAGTTGGTGACCTGGCCACACGTGCCGACGCTGTGAATGCGGCGCGTCAGCTGCTAACCGGTTCTGTCATTACGGCGTTGATGGGAGTCGCGCTCGCGGTAACCAATCAACTGCTGATGTTGATCATCGATGTCCGTCTGGGACTGATCGCGCTGGGTGCGATGATTCTGACCGTCATTATCACCATCGCGGTGAGTGTGAACGGCGTCGAACACGAACGGGATCGTCAGCGTGTTCTCGGGCGGCTTAGCTCACTGAACTTTGAGCTGTTGAATGGAATTGCCAAGTTGCACGTGGCCGCTGCGGAGTCGCGCATGTTTGCGCTGTGGGCGGGCACGTATCGCGAGCTGAAAATTTCGTCGGTGAAGTCGGGAGTGACGGCGGCGCTGCTGACTGTTTTCAACGATGTGCTGCCAACGCTCACCTCAATTGCAGTATTCTTTGTCGCTGCTCGTCAAATCGGCAAGATAGATGGGCTGGAGACTGCCGAATTTATTGCATTCAGCGCGGCGTTTGGTGTGGCGCTTGCCGCGAGTGCGAACGTCAGCAATACGATCGTGTCCGTACTCAATATCATTCCAGTGCTCGAGCGCGGCATGCCGATTCTTGAAGCCGTGCCCGAAGTGGGCGACAGCAAACCCGATCCAGGCGAAATTTCAGGACGCATTGAACTTTCGCACGTCAGCTTTGGTTACGTCGCGGACTCGCCACCGGTCATCGACGACGTCACGATCGAAATCCGACCGGGCGAATTTGTCGCGTTTGTTGGCCCGTCGGGCGCGGGAAAGTCAACGGTGCTGCGATTGCTGCTTGGTTTCGAGAAGCCCACAACCGGCGCTGTTTACTACGACGGCAAAGATCTCGCCAGCATCGACATCGCATCGATTCGACGTCAGTCGGCCGTTGTGCTGCAACAGAGCCGCTTGCTTGCGGGCGACATTTTCACGAACATCGTGGGCGCTTCACCACTCACGATGGATGACGCGTGGCGTGCGGCGGAATTGGCAGGATTTGCAGACGACGTTCGTGCAATGCCGATGGAGATGAAAACGGTAATCGGCGACGGCGCTTCGACTCTTTCCGGCGGACAGCGGCAGCGATTGCTGATTGCGCGCGCACTCGCGCGAAGCCCACGCGTAGTGTTGTTCGACGAAGCTACAAGCGCCCTTGATAATCGATCGCAGGAAATCGTTACGCAAAGCCTTGAGCGTCTGCAGTCAACGCGCATCGTGATCGCGCACCGGCTGAGCACTGTGATGCGCGCCGACCGAATCTTCGTGATGGATCGCGGGCGTATTGTGCAAAGCGGTCGCTACGATGAACTAGTTGAAGTAGAAGGAATGTTCAAACAATTGGCAGAGCGTCAGCTTGTTTGACGCGCGTTGTTTGTTTCGCACTGCCGTTGTGGTTGCGTGCGTCGTTGCGCTGCCGGCGACGCTGACTGCGCAGGCCGCGATAGTTAGTCAGCCGAAAATCGACACGACCGCGATCCGGTTTGACGACCTCGTTCGCACAGCGCTCGCACAGAATTTACGAATTCAATCCATTGCCGCAGAAACGCGCGGCATCCGATCTGAGGCGCGAAACGTTCGTTCGCCGTTTGATCCTACGCTTGGGGTTTCCGCCGCCACGGGCGATCAACAGTACGGTGCACAAGTCTCAGGACTACTGCCAACAGGCACCGGTTACGCCGGTTCGTTATTCAGTTCAGCACAAACGGGTGGTCTCTCGCGCAACAACGCGTTTCAGGCAACGCTCAGTCAACCACTGTTGCGCGGATTCGGCTTTGCGTCAATTCGCAACACGATTCGTTCGACAGATGAGAGTATTGCAGCCGCCGAAGCACGTCTCTCACAAACTCGCGTTGATGTTATCGCAACAGTTGGCACGCTATACGCGCAGCTGATTGCGGCCCATCAGCAGGAAGCGGTGCAGGCGCGATCACTCAGTCGCGCCGAAGAATTGGGCGCCGCATACGGAGAGCTACGTCGTCTCGACAAAATCACGGAAGTCGACCTCATTACCGCACAACTCGGCGTCACCACACGTCGCGGCGAATTCATTTCCGCTCGACGTACCCGTCAGGTTGCACAGGACAATCTTGTGGCCGCGGTGTGGGGATCACGATCTGCCGAACGATTCCCGTCTGATCTCGTGGTATTAATGCCGAGTGACAGTGTGCAGCCGTTTGTGGCCAGTACGCTTGATGAGGTGACAACTCGCGCAATTTCCAATCGGCCAAACATCGAAGCGGCGAGACGCGAAGTGCTGCGGGTGCAATTCACGGAACGCGTCGCACGTAATTCGCTGCTGCCGCAACTCGATCTCTCGGCGGTGCTGACAAACACGCGCGACGACATCTTCAACTCCGTTACAGGAACTTCACAGCGGGCTGCGACGAATCCCACGAAGGGCAGCGTGGGCCTGACGTTGTCGCAGCCGTTGTTGAACATGGGGCATCGCGCTGATCGTGAACGCGCGGCCGCCGCGGTTGAATTCGCACGAGTTGAGTTGGCGGACGCCGAGAATGTTGTGCGGGTCGAAGTGCGCACTGCATATCGTGACGTCGCAGTCAATCGCGAGCTCGTGCGACTGGCCACCGAATCATCACAGCTCGCGCGACGTCAATATGAGGGTGAACGCGCCCGACTTGATCTCGGTCTGACCGACATTTTCCGCGTGTTGCAGGTGAACGACCAGGTCGCGAAAGTTGAACAGCTGGAAGCCAGCGCTCGGCTTTCGCTTGCGACGGCGTATGTGCGAATGCGGGCGGTGGTTGGCGTGGGTGCTGTCGACGGGCGATAGATTGGCCGCGCCGCTGAATGCAGCCGAGAATTGGCTCCGCGGCGTTTCTGAGGCGACCCTGCATCGTAGCACGGCTGCATCGATCGATGTAGCACGACTGCACGAATCGTCCGTTGACCAACGAACTATTCGGCCGTCAACACGCTCCTGCAATTCATGCTCCGTGACTGCGTAGGAGTTTCTTCGCAGGTGAAAGTCGCCGGTAACGGCCACCGGTGTGACAGGCCG
>JBDTTO010000465.1:0-3781 GCA_039930585.1 Gemmatimonadaceae bacterium | reverse complement strand
CCCCACCGCCACCACCCCCACCACCTTGCTGTTCGGCCTGACGATAGTTCTTGCCAAACGGACGAATCTCCAGGAAATACACATCGCTTGAACCAACATTGCCCGCGCCATCTTTCGCGATCGCGTGATACGCGACGAGATCACCCGGCGTGAGTTTCAACTCTTCCAGAAAGATCGTGTGCGCGGCGCGTGGTTCCTTGCTGCGCTTGTTGGTGCTGTCGGTCATCGTGATGGTTTTTTCTTCGCCACCATTGACCTGATACTTGAGTTGCAGTGATTCAACGCCGTAATCGTCTGACGCTTTCACCGCGATCGTCAATTCATCCGTCGACGTCGCTTTGGTATCGCGACCCGGCTCCTCAACCGACACACTGGGCTCACGATCAGGCAACGCTTCGACAGCATATTGAACTGAACCCGGAACGGCGGTGCCTTCGGCCGACACGAGATCAATGCGATAGAACGCATTCTTCTTCACGCGGAACGACGCAGTAATCTTGCCATCTGGTCCAACAATGAACGGAACGGTACTGTCGTTGTCGAAGTGCAATACGCCACTCTTGACGGGCAACGTCACGCTTGCACGTACGGTGACTGTTGTGCCAACAACCGCTGCAACATCGCCACCTTCTTCGATGTGCTCCGTTGGCATTCCCGTGTACGACGGAAATTTCAGATCCATCTGCATCTTGTTCACCGTGGGCAAATTCGTCACAGTGAGTTTGTACGTCGGCGACTGAATGCCGTTTGCGTCAACGTAGTACTCAGTTGGACGCGTCAGATCAAACATGCGCGACGAAAAACGCTCAGATGCCGAATCACGCGACATCGGCAAGCGCACCCAATCACCAGATGAATCCGTACGGAACACGAGCTCGGCCTGCTCCGATCCAAATCCAACCAAAGTCGCTTTGATATCAACGGCCGCGCCCTTGGGAATTGCAGCGTTGCCTGGTTCAATCGAGACGAACTGCTTGAGCAATGTTGCAGCTTCGGCAGTCGACCACGGCACAAACAACATCTTCGCCATGTCGCGCAGCGACGCCGGACCCAGCACAAACAACAGCGCCGTAACTACCGCCAGCCCGCCAAGATATTGACCGGCGCGAATCATGCGCGGACGTTCGAGCGTCGCACCTTGTTGCAACGGACGCACCATCACCAACGCACCTTCAACCAATCGTGCCGTAAGCGACGGCGACATCTGCTTCTCTTCCGGAATCTGCAACTCGTGCATGGCTGACAGCAGCGCCTGGCGCAATTGCGGTGCGCGCTCTTCCACGTAGAGTGCAAATCGTTCATCGCTCGCGCGTTTGCGGAGCGGCACAATCAAGAAGCGTATGATCGCCGCGAGTATGAGCGCGTAACCAAACGTGCGCACCACAACGATGCTCGTTTCTGATCCACCAAGCGTTCGGTAGATGAAAAGCCCGCTTACGATCGCGAGAACAATCGCCAGTGCAATCCACACCGACGATTCCAGCATCACGCGCTGTTGCCACTGCCGACGAAGTGTGGCAAGCGAAGCGCGTAGCTGATTGGCAGAAGTCATGACACGTTACTCCGATCCAGCGGGAAGAACGGCTTTCATGCGAGTGGCAGTTCCACGCCATCCGCGATTGGCAAACACGGTCTCAGCGAACAACAACACGGCTGCAGCGATCAACAGCAAACGCCAAAAGCGCTGGCGTGATTCCGTTTCTGTGCGCGTGGGCTGATCACTGGCCGACGCAGCTGAATCGGTTGTTTGACGTACGCCGATCAAGAGCTCGCGCGGGTCCACCGGTGTCAGATCGGATTCGGTGGCCGGTGCATTTACTGCGAGACGATCAATTGGCTCGCCCTGCACCTTGCCATCGTACACCGCATAGACGCCCGCAGCGTTCAGGGCCACCGTTGATCCTACTGTATCCCGGGGCGGTCGTACAATGCTTCCATCAGGAATAGTCACCGCGGGTTCTTTCAGAGATGCCGCCAGCAACCACGTCTGCCCGGTCGTGCGCCAGAGTCGTGGCGCGTCCCGTCCCGATGTGTAGAGCACGAGACGCTTGAGCATTGGCAGGTACGCCGGCTGCAAAGGGAAGTCACCCGACTGCGCATCGAGGGGCATGCCGACAACGACAACTTTGCCCGTACCTTCACGTCGATCGATGACCGCGGGTTGGCCATCATCAAAGCGCGCAATGACTTCCGCACCCGCCGTCGCTTCCATGCGAGGGTAACGCAGGAATCGAACGGCGCTCAGCGCGGCAGCCGCATCACGAAAGGGCGAGAACAACGGGTGGTCCAAACGCACATCACCGAGCGTGCCGCCGCGGTCGGTCAGACGATCGGCTGATCCCACAAATCGCGCCGGAACAAGACCAGTCGCAGTCGAAGCGGCGGTTGAGTCGCCTGGTTTCGCAGCCGAGGCAGTTGATCCAGCATTTCCGCGCGCGGCGAGTCTGCGACCGGCCACCACCGCCATGCCGCCACCACGCTTCACCCAATCGGCCAAAGCTGTACCAGCGCGACCCGTTGGTGTTGGCGAATCCCACAACACCACGAGCGCCGCGTTCTGAAGCTTCGGTCCTTCAAGCTGATCGCCGCGCACTTGTTCAATGGTGATCGCCGGCGCCTGACCAACTGCGAGCGCACGTTCGAAGAACAGTGTTTCATCACGCTGCGCATCACCCGGCACAACCATCAATACTTTGACGCCATCATCACCCGCGAGCGCGAAGTGCAACGTGTCGTCATCCGTGAGCGCGTCGTTGTCGATAGTCACGGAACCACTCACGCGACCCGCCGGCAACAACACGGGTTCAAACGAAACGGGCACATCACCGGAAACAGGAATGGTGACTTCTCGCGTTCCACTTGCACGACCATTCAGCGTCAACGTGACCTTCGCCTTACGCTCGGCAGTCAACTCACGGGCAGATACACGTGCCTGCACGCCCAACATCGTGCGCGTGGGTTCGACAATGCGACGAATCTCCACGTTCGCGACGGCGCTATTGCCACGTTCTTTCGCGCCAACACCAATCGTGCGCACGGTGAGTGCTTTTGGCAGATCGAGTCCGGCAAGCCCCGCAACACCACTGCGTTGCAAGTCCGTGACGACGATGACTTCATCGCTTGCTTCCGGTGCAGCGACCAATGCTTCTCGTGCGGCGCGGAGCGCGGCTGCAAAGTGAGTTCCACGCGAACCGGGCTTTGCACTCGCCAGTGCTGCCAGCGCGGCTGCCTTATCGCTGGTTAACGCCTGCACGATTTCGGCTTCTTCATCAAACAGCACAACGGATACGCGATCACCCGTACCAATTGAGTTGATGACGGTCTTCGCCGAATCGACAGCAGTTTTCCAGACATCCTTGTAGCCCATGCTCATTGAACGGTCGAGCAACACAACAACCGCGCGCGCGCGTTTCGTTTTCGAGAGTTCTTCCTTCTTGGTGAATACGGGGCGGGCAAACGCAAGCACAATCAATGCGAGTGCGAGCGCACGCAGCAGCAACAACGGAAGGTCGGTAACACGACGGCGTTGCGCGGTGCGAATCGGCAGCTGCTCAAGAAACATCAGCGACGGAAACTTCTGCGGCCGGTCCTTGTCGCGATGCCGCAAGTGCAAAACGATGGGAACTGCCAGGGCCGCCATCGCCGCCAGAAACGCCGGAAGAAGAAATCCCATCAGCGCACCCTGCTTTGCGAAAGGCGACGATCTAGATATTCATGCAACGCGTAGTCCAGCGGTCGATCGGTATACACGCGCACGTAGTCCGCTCCAGTGCCCGCCAAT
>JBDTTO010000464.1:0-3787 GCA_039930585.1 Gemmatimonadaceae bacterium | reverse complement strand
GGCTGTCGAAGCGCCGTGGACGTCGCACTATCAAACAATCAAGACTGCGAACGACCTTTTGAAGAGCGTCACCAACGTGGAGCTCGGTCCGGAAACGCTAAGCGGCATTCGAAGTCTCGCCTATTTATTCAAGGCAGCGTCACTGGGCGAACTGCTGCAGCAGTATCAGAAAATCATCATCGATCCACAGAACCCGTCGCCTGTTTTTGTGGATCGCGGCACCGCGCTCGCGTATGTAGTGGCTCTGCTCGATACGGCGCTCACACAGGCCAGCACGTTCCCGGCGCGCGCTGAATTCGATGCATCAATCATCGCGAAAGGGGTGAACCTGAAAAATACGATTTACGCAACCCAGGCCCGCTACCTTCGCATGGCCAACAATTGGACGGCAGCGCTCGCGGCAGCCAATGCGGTTGATACGTCTGTCGTATCGGTCATGCCATTCAGCGACCAGGCGGTCAATCCAATGTTCGACATCAGTGTCACACAGGTGCGGCCACGCGACACGCTGCGATTGATTGCCAGTGCTGGCGACGGGCGCGTCGCATTTCACATTTCGGGTGCAACCGTAGCAGGCACAATTCGGCCACTCCGGACGTTCACTCAATTCGCACTTCGCACGGCTCCAATCGCGCTCTACTGGCCCGGCGAAGTCATGCTGATCAAAGCCGAAGCGCTCGCCAACACGGGACAAGTTGCGCTCGCTGCCGCTCAGGTGAACTACGTCCGCGCACGATGTGGCGGTGTGTCCAATCAACCGAAAGCCTGCCTCACAGCACTCCCCGCCGCGTCTCTGGCAACTCAGGCGCAGGTTACCGCCGAAATTTACGCGCAACGCCAGGTGGAGCTGTTCGCTACGGGGCTCCGCTGGGAAGATGTGCGACGTCAGGGACTCGTTTCCGCCACGTCGCCATACGCGAAACGCTGCTGGCTGCTATACCCCAACTCCGAATTGAGCACCCAACCCAACGTTCCGGCAAACACCGCGGACGATCCGCCATCGGCGCTCTCAAAGTGCGGCATCTGACGAACTGACCCGGCAGCCAGGTTTGTGACGGAGCGACGTGCATCGTGCGCGTCGCTCCGTTGCGTCTTCGCGACTTCCTGCGCCCCCGCAACGCATGCCATATCTTGATGCACTCTTCCGTTCCTGATTCACGATTCCCGCCCGTTCCGCACCTCCCCCGCCTATGTCACTCGTTGAATGCGTTCCGAATTTCAGTGAAGGCCGCGACCCTGCCGTAATCGCCGCCATTCGCGACGCAATTTTGTCAGTGCCAAACACGCACGTGCTCGACGTATCCAGCGATCCGTCGCACAATCGCACCGTGCTCACGTTTATCGCGCCGCTCGAGGCCGCGGTTCCCGCCGTCTTCGCCGCAATGAAAGTGGCGCAGGAACGCATCGACCTTACGAAGCATCAAGGCGAACATCCGCGCATCGGTGCCACCGACGTCGTGCCTTTCATTCCACTCGAAGGCGCCACGATGGATGATTGCATCGCACTCGCGCGACAACTGGGCGAACGCGTCGGCCGCGAACTCGGCATTCCCGTCTATCTGTACGAACGCGCCGCTTCACGTCCCGAACGCGAAAATCTCGCCGACGTTCGTCGCGGCGAATTTGAAGGACTGCGCAGCGACATTCTCGTGAACGACGCACGTGTTCCCGACTTCGGCCCGCGCGCAGTGCATGCAACTGCAGGCGCAACAGCAATCGGCGCACGTCCGTTTCTCGTGGCCTACAACGTGTACCTCGGCCCCGAATCCAATCTGGCAGTCGCAAAAGAAGTGGCGAAAGCAGTGCGCGGTTCAAGCGGTGGATTGCGTTATGTAAAAGGACTTGGTCTTGCCGTTGACGGTCAGGCGCAGGTTTCGATGAACCTCGTCGACACAGAAAAGACGCCAATGCATCGCGCGTACGAAGCTGTGCGTACCGAGGCCGCTGCCCACGGCGTTGCACCAACGTGGAGTGAAATCGTTGGACTCGTGCCCGAGCGCGTGTTGCTCGAAGCTGGCGCACGTCATGTGCAACTCAAAGGTTATTCACCGTCAATGTTGCTCGAACGCAAAGTACGCGACGTTGTCGCGGGCGGTGAAGCGCTCGATGCATTTGTTTCGCGTGTCGCATCACCGGCGCCGACGCCGGGCGGCGGCAGCGTCGCAGCACACGCAGCCGCACTCGGCGCAGCACTCACGCAAATGGTCGCGGGCCTCACCATTGGCAAAAAGAAATACGCCGCCGCCGAAGCGGAGATGAAAACACTCGCGCAGAAAGCAACTACGTTGCGTCAACAATTATCCGGTCTCGTCGAGCGCGATGCGCAGGCGTACGAGCAGGTTCGCGCTGCCTACCTGTTGCCATCAGAGCCCGAAACTGCCGCTGCAACACGCACAAACGCCGTGCGCGCTGCGCTGTTATTCGCCGCGCAAGTTCCGCTCGAAACCGCCCAGGCTGCAGCGTCCGTCGCAGAGATTGCAAGCGCAGTCGCGGAGCGCGGTAATACCAACGCAGTGTCCGATGCGTGTGTCGCCGCACTGTTGTCCGAAGCAGCATGCAGGGGAGCAGTGTGGAACGTTCGTATCAACGTTGCATCGCTTGATGACGCCGGCAAACAAGCGGGCACTGACCTGTTGCAGGCGGCACGCGAAACAGTTGAGAAGGCCGCAACTCATGTGCGCCTGGCCGAAGCTGCAGCTGAACGTGCGATGGCGCCCGTTTAACGAAACTGAATGCAATAAAAAAACCGCCGGAAAATTCTCCGGCGGTTCACAGTGTTATAGCGTTGCTGCGCAACTGAATTCGCGTGACGTTATTCGCCGGGCGGAATTGCAGGGCCACCCTCGTGCCAGTTGCATTCGTACGCTTGACCAACGTTGACCTTGGAAAACTCTTTCGTTGGCACCAGGCAGCGCGCGCTACCGGCGATCAGCACGGAGATTCCCTCTTTTGCCGTTACTTGCCTGGCCGGATACGGATGCCGCTGCTTGTGACGAAACGGGATGCCGCACGCTCCGCAGAAAACAAGCGCGAGCAGCGCACCGCTGCGAACCAAACGAGCTGTTGATGTCGCGTTACGCAATGGTAAGAATCCTCGGTCCCTGGTCAGTGACGGCCACAGTGTGTTCGAAATGCGCGGAGCGCATTCCGTCCTGAGTTACAACAGTCCACTTGTCGCCCAGCGTGCGTGTTTTCGCGGTGCCCATATTCACCATCGGTTCGATGGCAATTGTGAGTCCTGGAGAAAGTCGCTTGCCGCGCTTGGGTTTGCCGTAATTCGGAATCTGCAGTTCTTCGTGCGGGGAGAAACCGACACCGTGACCAACCAGTTCACGCACGATAGACAAACCAGCACCTTCAACAACTGCTTGAATGGCGGCGCCAATGTCCCCAACGTGGTTCTCTGGAATCGCGGCCGCAATACCGGCTGCCAACGCGCGTTGCGTGACGTCCAGCAGTCGCGCTGTCGCCGCGTCAATTTCACCGACGGGTACAGTAATCGCGGCGTCCGTGTACATCCCTTCGTACTTTACGCCCACGTCCAGAGAAACGATGTCACCATTTGTGAGCGTACGCTTTCGCGACGGGATTCCGTGCACGACTTCTTCGTTGACGGAAATACAAGCGCTGCCCGGAAAGCCGTATAGCCCCTTGAACGCAGGCTCCGCGCCCTTGTGGCTGCGAATGAACGCCTCGGCCAGTGCATCGAGTTCGCCGGTAGTGATTCCGGGCGCCACGTGCTTTCGCATGTGCTGGAGCGTGTTGTACAGAATCGCGCCGCCGCGCG
>JBDTTO010000463.1:0-3789 GCA_039930585.1 Gemmatimonadaceae bacterium | reverse complement strand
GCCGCAGTCCGGCCTGCTCATCGGCAGTAAGTATCGTGTCAGAGATGCGTGAGCTGCCGTTCAACTCGGATTGCACATACCGATCAAATCGTGACGGCGTGAAGCCGATGCGTCGCTCGTACGCGGCGATGGCTTTCCCGATGTTTGCATACACTCGGGAAATGTCCGTCTGTCGTGCAGCAGGCAGCCGAGACCAGGCGGCGCGCGATATCGAATCAGCAACGGGACTTGCATGCTTTGGTGTGCCAACGATTTCCGGAAGCGCGCCGAAAACTGACTGATACTGCGCGCGATACTCCGACGCGATCAAATGCGCGTACTGCGTGCGATCGCCACCGTGTTCAACGGCACTCTCCAGCGGTCCAAGTGCCTGTTCCCATTGGCTGTCTGCACGACCATCCCAGAATTGCCACGGACTGAATGCAGTACCGGCAATGGGCATTGTGCGCCGACCGGCTGTACCTACGCCTTGGCCGAGTGCGCGGCTGTCCTGAAAGTTTTTATCAGGCATATGGCAGGTTGCGCAGGAGACGGCGCCGTTGCGGCTCAGACGTTGATCGAAAAACAACGAGCGACCGAGACGTGCTGCGGCGGTGTCATCGGCCACTCTGTTGGACGGATCAGCGGGAAGTGGACCGAGACTCGCAAGTGAAAGCGCGCGCAGCATCTCGCGTTCGGCAGCAGTCCAACGTGAGCTCGCTGTGGTTCGCGCCGAGAGTGCGCCAGTCGAAATGAGCGCAACAAAGCACACGCATGCGAGCGCCGCGAAAACGCGTTTGATTTTGGATTTGAACATTGTGAGTCTCGAGGCCAAAACGAAAAAGACACGCCGGGATTGACGTGTCTCGAGGTTACGACAATTGCGTTATTACGAATTGAATGCAGGGGCTGTGTTTGATTGGTTGGAGAACAGATCAGAAGTTCATGCGTGCACGCAAGGGCTGCACTCTGAAAGTCGGCGTGATAGGTATCCTGGACCTTGCGTGCGTAATTGGTACAATCTGTGATGAACTCTGCCGCACGATTTGCAGAGCAGACGGCGGAAATCCAAACATGCTTCGCGAAGTGCGCGTGAGGTGTGCGGCGTCGGCGAAGCCTGCAGCGTGTGCGGCGGTTGAAAGTGAGCCACCGGCCGATAACAACTCCCAAACGTGAACGAATCGACGCCAAAGGATGTAGGGACGCAGGGCCATTCCTGTGGCTTCGACGAATACATGTCGAAACCGGCTTGGTGAAAGACACGCCTCGCTGGCCACATCCTCAAGCGTCAACGACACGTTCAGATTGGCGTTGATGAACTCAATTGCACGAGAAATACGTGGATCGACAACAACGAGACGTTCCGTGTTGTCTGTCAACGACTCTATCAATTCGTGACATGCATTTTCGAGAACGGCAGATGCGTTGGACGCTCGATACGCCTCGAACATCAACGGAACGTGGACCGCGAGAATTTCTTCGGGAATTGCTGCGATTCCATTTTGCAAATACCGACGTGTGAGCGCACGACCCTGCGGCGTTTCCGGTTCAATCAGCAGTACCGCGCTCAAACCAACGCCGGTTGCGTCCATGGAGTGTGGTTGACGTGATGGCATCATCGCGCCGCCGTATTCAATCCAGATGTCGTGCGTCTGAAACCGAATGCCATGAGTTGCACCAAATGCGATCTGGATTGCGTAATGCGCATGCTCAGGAATCGGAGCAACGTTCTCACCGATAAAGAGACAGGCGCCCGTCCACGAAATGAAACGGCCAGATCCGGTAGTGGCGCTCACGGCTTTTCCCGGTTGGCCGAGATGCGCCGAGGTGCGTATTCCATTCCAAGTGCGATGAGATCGCTGGCGCCGGGGCCGTACCACGCACCGAGCTGCACGAGTGCCGAATCGAGCGCGCTGGCCGGTGCGACCGTTGATGCGGGCAGTGCGAACTGTCTTGCCGAATGTTCGAGTGACGCGCGTGATCGATCAACCGAAATGCGGAGGCCCTGACGACTCACGACCGTGCCACCTGCCTCAGACCACGTCAACGCCTTTGCGCGCATCGTGCGTGGAATCGCATCCATCGTAAGCGCGAGCGCTACTTCATCGACACCATTTGAAACTGGCACTGCAACCACATCGTGTCGCCACCACGCGAGATAGTTTGCGGCCGCTTTGGTGTAGGTCCACTTCGTGAGATGAAATGCGTCCGTATTGTGTTGCGTGTCCCACGATGTAACGCCGATGCGTTGCGCCACCGAATCCGCAACGTGGCGACCAGCAATCCGGTCTATCAGGTAGATCGACACTGGTAACGATGCGCTAACGCCCGTAGTGCTGATGAGATGATCATCGACCACATAACGTGTATTTCGCACCCACGTTGTGCCTGGATATTTCTTCGTCAGTTCGTCAAGTGCATTGAAGTGGGTGGTCGCTCTCTTTCCCTGCAGCAACCCCGCACCCGCCACAACCCGCGCGCCTTCACAAATTGAAACAATCGTCGCGCCTCGCGCCGCTTGTAGTTGTAGCCACGCGCGAACGGCCGCGTTCTCGAAATCCACCATTGCCGGCACGATGACATAATCCGCACCTGTCGGAAACGCAGCGTCAAACGCGGCAAATGTCATGTCTGGATCAATCGTCATTTTGCTCGGCTTGAGCGCAAACTTTCCGGTTTGTGCAGCGACGATGATGACCTGTGCCACACCCGATTCCGCCAACGTCGCGCGTGGAACCAGAATGTCTGTGAGTTCCACACCGGACGCCTCACCGGCAATCGCGATTACTGGTTTGCGCGCCGCAGTTTGCGTGCGATGTGCTGAGGCCGAAGTTGGAGCACCATTCGACGCGCCGGTCGAAATTTGTGCGCCAAGGTGCAACGGCGTGACGGATAGAATTGCAAGAAGCACGGCGCCAGGAATGCTGGACGCGTAACGCGAAACTCTCAGTACCGTGTTGCGATTCATAACGTGTCTTCCGGTGGTTGCGTGGGGGTGACCAACTGCTCGCAACATCACTCCGGCCGTTAAATCGCTATAGCACCATCAGGGCACTTTGGTACAAAACACACGTTCATTTCACAATTGGTAAAAAACGCAATCCCGGACCACGGCCCGAATCGCGCCTACTTTCGACGCAGCGACCGGAGATACTGCCCCGGCGTTTCACCGAAGGCCTGCTTGAACACTTTGGTGAAGTGCGATTGGTCCACAAAGCCCGCGTCGAGCGCAATCATCGAAAGCGGCTGATCCGAATTCGTCATCGCCGTGCGCGCCCGCTCGACTCGGCGCTGTCGAGCAAAATTGGCAATGGTTGTGCCGTGATACCGACGAAACGTTCGCAGTAAATGAGACGCGTGTACGCCAGCGATCGCTGCCAATTCTGACAGTGTAGGAGGGGTCGCACCGCCGGAATCGATTGCTTCCTCCACGGTGCTTAACCAGCGTGGCCGGAGGCGTTCGCCCGTGGCCGGCAGTCGCATGAGCTCGGAGACGAGGAGGAGCAGTGCGCCCTCGATGGCCACGCGTGAGACCGCATCGGGTTGACGGATTTCCATGCCGAGTCGCGTAGCCCAATTGACTGCGGAGCCACCGCGCACGAGCTGCGAGGTTTTATGAAGGAGATCCTGCGACGCATTGATACGCGCGAACCATTGTGGCGTGAACTGAATGTTCAGCCATCGTCCCGCGGTGAGGAAGCGATGCCCATGTGTGGCAAATGCCGGCGTGTAAAGCAACGACTGCGCGCTCAATTCGCGAGAACTGCCCTTGGCTTCCTCAGTCGCATCGCCCTGGAGAATCAGACTCAC
>JBDTTO010000462.1:0-3789 GCA_039930585.1 Gemmatimonadaceae bacterium | reverse complement strand
GTCAAACCCGCGGCCGTTGCGATGCCGGGAATGAGATACTTTCGTTCTGTATATTCCTGCGTGTACGGTGCCGGAATGCCATTTGGATCGGTGTAGTCTTTTTGTACTTGCGTGGTCGTCTTGACGACGGCCAATCCCGCTGACGTTGCAACGCCTGCAAGAATGAATACGCCCCGCAGCGGACGACCCGTGTAGAACTGGCCAAAACCTGGAATGACGCCGCGAACGAATGCGCTCCCAGCGCCATACACCGGGCGACGCAGCGTTGCGATCGTGCGCGAAACCTCTGCGCGATCATCGGCAGTTGGAACGGCCGAGAGATACGCTTCGAAGTCTTTTAGCGCGTCCTGACGACTGCCGACGGCCGCTCGCATCAACCCTCGATTGAAATACCCTTCGGCGGCGAGTGGCGCGCGATGCACCACATCGTCAAACGCGCGTTCAGCTGCGTCGTACCGTGCGCTGTCGTACAGGAAGAGGCCAAGCCGAAATTTGCTCAGCAGATCCGTCGCGTTTTGTGCAGCGTTGGCGGGCACAAGTCGCTGCAACCGTGAGCGCACATCGCCCGCGAGATTTCCGGCGGGTGAGAGCGTGAGATAACGACAGTATTCGCGAATTGCCGATGTCGTGTCGATCAACTCCTCGTTCGCGCGACCGAGATCATACGCGATACGGTCGTCGGTTGGATTGAGTTCGGCCGCTTTCGCAAACGCGTCTTTGGCAGCCGACTGATCGCCAACCAGTGCGGCTTCCTGTCCGACCGCTGCCAGCCGACGCGCTTCAACATTGTCTCGGCGTGCGCCTATCGCGCGCGCAGTGACGCTTTCGCAGCCTGGCGCAACGCTAACCGTGAGCGAGCGTTTCGGGCGAAGCGTTTGTGCTGATGCGTCACGGAATGTCATGGCACCCAGCACCGCAACCACCAGCAGCAGCCGAGCGATCATGAACTGTGCACCGTTAACGGACCGTAATACCAATCTGACCACGCACGCCCTCCGAAGTTGCGGTGATGGTCACCAATCCGGTCGAGATACCGACCACCAATCCGTTGCTCGTGACAAACGCGATGCTTTCATCCGACGATGACCATGTTACCACGCGATTTGGCAAAGCGGCAGCAGCATTGTCGCGCGGCGTTGCGGTAAGCTGCAAGGTTGCACCGACCGGAACTGAATTCGCGTTCGCCGTTACGCTCACTGAAGCGATCAGGGGCAATTGAACTGTAATCGTAGAAAATCCGGCAACGCCTTCAACCTGTGCGACGATTAGTGCGACGCCCGGTCCAACTGGCGTAACGAGGCCAGTGGCGCTCACGGTTGCGACGGATGGTGATCCGCTGGTCCAGGAGACTGCGCGATTCGCGAGCGTCGCACCAGTACTCGACAGTGCCTGAAACGAGAGCTGTCGCGTGGCGTTCGTAAGCACAGTCGCAGAACCAGGTGTGACAACAACCGAAGCAACAGGGAGTGGATTGACCACGATCGTGGCAATACCAACTTTGCCCTCGCTGTTGGCAGTGATCCGGGCAGTGCCGGGCGCGACCGCCTTTACAAGTCCTGTTGCACTCACGGTCGCGACGCTCGGATCATCGCTCTCGTATGAGATTGGACGACCAATCAGAATGTTACCGGCCGGGTCGGTGATCTGCGGCGTCAACTGCAAGGCGGTGCCAACGATGATCGTCGTGCTCGACGGCGTCAGCGTGACTGTACTGGCAAGACGCGCGAGCACCAGAATGTTTGCGCTGCCAACGTGCGACTCGCTGACGGCGGAAATTGTCACCGTTCCTGGAGACAACGCTGTGACAACACCCGTCGATGAAACGGTTGCAACTTGCACGTTGCTCGAGTTCCACGAAATGCCGCGGTTGGTGAGCACAGTGCCGCCAGCATCCCGCAACGTTGCAACAAGTGTTTGATCGGTTCCAACCCCCAGCGTGTCGCTTGAGGGAGTGATTGTCACGGCCGCTACTGGATTCAACGTTACCGTAACCGCGGCCGTGCCGCTCCGCCCTTCGCTTGCCGCCGTGATTGTTGCAGCACCGGCCGAAACGCCCGTGACTACGCCTGCGGAATTCACCGTCGCAACGGCCAGGTTGCCGCTGGTCCACGTGATCTGGCGATTCGATAACGCGTTGCCTTCGGCGTCCGTCGTCTGGGCCAGCAGCGGCACTGTCGTGCCAATGCGAACGGAAACGGATGTCGGCGCAATCTGCACCGTCGCGACTTCACGATCGGCGACTGAAATTTTTGTTGTAGCGCTTTTGCCGAGTGCGCTGGCGGCAATCACGACTTCACCCGCCGTGTTGGCGGTAACAACGCCAACGCCGGACACTGTTGCCACCGAGCTGTTGCTGCTGGACCAATAGACGGCAACGTTATCCACTGGTTTGCCGTCGGCATCGCGCAAACGAACACCCAAGGTCAGCGTGCCACCGGCCCGCACAGTCGCGGCCGGAGACGTGAGCTCGATTGTTTCGACGGCTTTCGTTCCCGTTGGAACCGCATCGCTGCATCCGGCGGCGGCAAGCGCGAAGAGCAGGGCAACCGCAATTCGATTCTTCATCGGTTACGGCACCGTCACAACGGCCGATCCGGATTTTCCTTCGGACGTTGCCGTGATCGTCGCGGATCCTTGAGCCACCGCGGTTACCACGCCGGTTGGTGAAACGGTTGCGATTGCGTTGTCCGACGACGACCAGGTAATGGTTCTGGCGGTCAGGGTCCCACCGTTCGCATCGGTGAGCACCGCCGTCGCTTGCGTTGTTTGTGCAATTACAACCGATGCAGAGCCCAGCGAGACCGCAACGTTCGCGACGGGAATCAATGTGACGGTGAGCGGAGCAGAATTCGTCACGCCTTCACTGGTGGCGATGATCGAAACGGAACCGTCCTTGAACGTCGTCACCAATCCGTTGTTATCAACGGTTGCAATCGTGGCATCCGAAGTTGACCACACAACAACACGTCCGGTGAGCACGTTGTTGCTGGCGTCTGTGAGTACAACGCTGGCTTGCGATGTTGCGCCCTGAACGACACTCGACAACGAAAGACTCACTGCAACATTTGCCACCGGTGCTGGTGGTGGTGTTGTTACGGTGATCGTCGCAAAACCCGATTTGCCTTCACTCGTCGCGGTAATGTCCGCCGTGCCTGCCGCCACCGTGGTCACCAGTCCCGATGAGGGATCTACCGTTGCGACACTGGTGTTGCTGCTTGACCACGCGATAACGCGACCGGTCAGCACGGCGTTTGCGGCATCGAATGTCACAGCAGTCGCCTGCGACGTTAAACCAACGTTCACACTGGTCTGCGTGAGCGAAACTGTCACTGAAGCCACGGGCGCAGGCGGCACAGGCGTAACCGTCATCGTTGCGATTCCGGTCTTGCCTTCGCTGGTCGCAATAATGTCGACGGTACCGGCCGCCACGCTGGTAACCAACCCATTCAAATCAACCGTGGCCACTGCGGAATTTGACGTTGACCACGAGACCGCACGACCGCTCAGCACGTTATTAAACAAATCGCGAGTTACCGCGGTCGCCTGATTTGTGCTTCCGGCAACGACGCTTGGATTGGCCAGCGTCACGTCAACTGTGTTCACCGGTATCAGAACGACGGTGACGATGGCCGTTGAAGATATGCCTTCACTGGTCGCGGTAATTGTCGCCGTGCCCGGAAATATTCCAAGAATCGCGCCACTGTTTCCATCGATCGAAGCAACCAGTGGATTTGAACTCTGGTAGGTGACGACGCGTCCGTTCAGAATGTGATTGGCTGCGTCGCGCAA
>JBDTTO010000461.1:0-3792 GCA_039930585.1 Gemmatimonadaceae bacterium | reverse complement strand
ATCCACAGCGTCTTCATTGCGGAATTTTGCGCTGCTGGTGCTTTCGTTGAGTGGTACATTTTCGACAACACCAACCGACTGCACGCCGGGAAGTGCCGCGATACGCTCCATCACGCGCTGATGAAATTGTGCATAAGCCAGTCCGCCGCGGAGGCCACTCTGTTCGGGTGCAATCTGAAAAGTAAAGACGTCTTTCGTGTCGTATCCCGGATCGATTCGGCGTAGTTCCCAGAAGCTGCGCACCAGCAAACCGGATCCAATCAGCAACACCAGGGCCAATGCCGTTTGGCCGATCACCAGGCCATCGCGTGTCCAGTTGCCTCGTCGTGTCGATCCGCGCCCACCTTCGCGCAGACGACGCAAATCCGGCGCCGAAGCGCGAATTGCAGGAATGAGACCGCACGCCAGTGCGCCCAAAAACGCGACAACCAACGTGTACAACAACGTGGTGGAATTCATGCCGACGCTACTCAAGCGCGGTATGCCTTGCGGCGCAGCACGAACGAATGCGGGAAGCGCAACCCACGCCAGCACCGCCGCAACCGACGCTGCCATAACCGCGATCACGATCGACTCGGCCATTTGCGAACGAATGAGTTGCCCGCGTGTTGCGCCAATTGCACGACGTACCGCAAGGTCACGCTGCCGTCCTTCGGCGCGCACGAGAAACAGATTGGCGACATTTGCGCAGGCGATGAGCAAAACAATTGCCGCCGCACCAAGCAGTACCCACAGCGAACTTGCGATTGGCCCAATCAACTGCTCGGTAATGGGGCGGACGATTGCATGATGCTGCTCGATGATCTTCGCGTAGCTGGCGGTGCCACCATACCGCTTCGGCAACTGCTTCGAGATTGTCGTCAGCTCCGTTGCCAACGCCGTCACGGTCGCGCCGGGTTTCATGCGTCCAATCAGCGGATCACTGAAGTTGCCAATCTGAACGTCCTTCGGCTGCATTTCGTACGACATCCACAGTGCCACGTCTTCACGCGGAAACTGAAATTCTGGGCCCATCACTCCGATGATCGTGCGTGCTTTTCCGGAGATGTAGTAACTGCGTCCGATCACTGACGAATCGCGACCGAACCAATCATTCCATGTTCGGTAGCTGATGACTGCAGCTTCCTGTCCATCTTCGGGGCGCGGTGTGCGACCGAGTACAGGCTTCGCGCCAAGCGTTGCGTAGAGCGAGTTTGTTGGTTGCGACATGCGCACTCGCTCAACGCGATCATCCACCCGAAACGTTGACGTGAACGAGTTGTACGTCGAGATATTTTCCAGAAGTTTTGATTGCTCCTTGTATTGCACCAGGAATTCTGCGGACGCATCAAACTCACCTGGAAATTCCGAACCGGGCGCGCTGGCAGAAATGTTCACCAGTCGATCGACATTCGCGTACGGCAGTGGTTTGATCATCACCGTATCAACGACACTGAACACGCCGGCGTTTGCGCCGATAGCCAGACCAAGCGTGCCCACGGCGACGATCGTAAACCCCGGTGACCGACGTAGCGCACGTATTGCATAACGAAAGTCGTTCATCCACTCATCAAGTTTTTCGCGCATATCTTTTTCTCCGGGTTGCATCGCATGCGGGCGCACCACGGTGGGATTCCATCGCTCGGCGAATCCGGAACGTGTGAGATCCAGCGCAGTTGAGAGTGTGAACATCACGGCAGATGGATTGCTTTCATTTCGTGCGCGGTTGTAATCGCGCTCGATCTGATCGAGCATTTCGTGTTCGTGTTGCTCTCTGAACGGCGCGGGAAACACACGCATCAGCAGTTTGAGCAGCGATTTCATGTTCGCTCCTCCACGATTCCCAATCGGCGTTCGGCAACGGCGGCCGAGAGCTTGAGGCGACGAGCTTCGGCGGCGAGGATCGCGCGACCGTTGGGCGTGAGGGCGTAATATCGGCGCGCGAGTCCGGGGTGGGGCGACGTTGCCTGCGCCGGTTCCGTCTCGATGACCATTGCCGAGCTCATCAGGCGGGCGATGACTCGGTAGAGGGATCCGGCCGGGGGTGAGAGCGTTCCGCCGGACTCTTCCATAACGGCATCTTTGATGGCGTAGCCGTGCAGAGGGCTGCTGACCAGCGCCAAAAGCACGTGGTATTCGAGGTTACTGATGCCGTTTTCGTTCTTTCGACTCATTTGGCCGTCTCCGGAGTGCCAGGGCAACTACTCAGACAGCATATACGCAAAAAGAGTTTATAGAAGTTTCGAAACTGGGACGGAGGGCATTGTAAATGATCGTCGCGAATTTGTTTCCGCAGAGCACATAGTCAGATCGCCCCGATTTTGAAATGGATTTCGCGGGTGCAGCGCACGGTTTTACGCGCTTTTGCTGAGCACCATCTTTCGTTCAAGACGGGATGCTCAAAGCGCTGGAATTGCGGCAATTTCGCGTCGACGTCTGCCAACTACAAACGTTGGCGCGACATCAACCTTGAATGATTTTTTCCCGGTCGTGTCGGGGTCAGGCGAATTCGTGCGCATCTAATAAGGGGCCGGTAGACTCGGGCTCCGTTGGCATCCCGTGCCCAGGGGTGCGTCCTTCGCACTACATACGCCTGTGACTGCCGATCGCCGCCGTTTCCCGTCCCCGCTCGAACAGAGCGTGATCTGTCCCGTGCTGGTCGGGCGCGAGGGCGCGCTGGAAGTCACGCGCTCCGTATTGGATCGTGCACGCGATGGTGCGGGCGGCATCCTGCTAATTGCGGGCGAAGCAGGTATTGGCAAGTCGCGACTTCTGCGAGAAACCGTCGCAAGCGCGCGCCAACGTGGGTTTGTTGTGTTGCGCGGTGCGTGTTTTGAGGCCGACCGAAACGCACCATTGGCGCCAGTGCTTGATCTGGTACGCGAGTATTCGGCGACCACATCGCGAGCGACCGCCTTGCACGTGTTTGCGTCGGCCGCGGCAGAGCTGGTGGGTGTGTTTCCGGAACTGGCATCGACATTCACGGAGTTGCCGTTGCTGGAATCACTTGACCCGCAACAGGAACGCCGTCGACTGTTTCATGCGATTGAAGAGACCATCATTAAGTTGGGCCGAACACAGCCGGTGTTGATTGCGATCGAAGACGTGCACTGGGGCGATGAGGCAAGTCTCGAACTGTTCTTGCATCTGGCGCGTCGAATTTCGGAGCAACCCGTTGCAATGGTGCTGAGCTTTCGGAGCGACGAGGTAGGCGCACCTCTCGAACGATTGCTGGCGGAACTTGACCGAACACGAATTGCCACTGAGCTCAACTTGTCGCGTTTTTCCAGTGATGAAATTGAGACGATGTTAGCGGCGATTTTTGATGGTGGAACTCCGGGCGGCGGATTTGCCGAAACGATGCACGGATTAACTGAGGGCAATCCGTTCTTTGTCGAAGAAGTACTCAAGTCACTGCTAAGCACCGGTGAAGTATCTCGGCGAGCCGACGGCACATGGCAAGCGCGTCCCATTGGCAACATTCAAGCGCCTCGCACTGCAGTTGAAGCGGTGCGCCGTCGATTGTCGGCACTGTCAGTACCGGCGCGCGATGTTGCTTCGGTCGCTGCAGTTGCCGGCCGCCGTTTCGACTTTGCATTACTGCAGTCACTGACTGGACAGGATGAACGAGAGTTGCTCAATCACATTCGTGAATTGATCAGCGCGCAGTTGGTGACGGAAGAATCGCCCGATCGATTTGCGTTTCGGCACGCACTTACGCGCGAAGCAATTGTCGGAGAGTTGCTCGCGCGTGAACGCGCAGCGCTTCATCGGTCGGTGGCCGACGCACTGGAACGGAAGGGCGGACCAATT
>JBDTTO010000460.1:0-3804 GCA_039930585.1 Gemmatimonadaceae bacterium | reverse complement strand
ATAATGCGGAGGTGGAGAAGGTGTTTGGCGTGCGCAATGATCACGTATCGACGCCAATTGTCATCAGTCCACGTGCCGGATTTTCGTACACACTAGGTTCATCGCAGGAAGTTGGTGCATTCACGGGTGCGGCCCGCGCACCGCGTGCGGTCATTCGTGGTGGGTTTGGTGTGTTCGCCAGCGGTTCGACAAGCGGGCCAATTGGCAGCGCGCTGGACAACACGGGATTGGCAAGTGGTGCGCAGCAGCTGTATTGCGTTGGTGATGCCGCACCAATTCCTGACTGGACGCTATACGCGACAAATCCGGGTGGCATTCCCGATCACTGCGCGGATGGATCGGCCGGCACTGTTTTCTCGAACAGTGCGCCAAACGTTTCACTGATCAGCAAGGCGTATCATCCGCCAAAATCGTTGCGTTCCAACTTCTCGTGGAGCGGCAGCATTCTGGACGCGCGTTTCTCCACGAACATCGACGCCACGTATTCGTACAACATCAATCAGGCGCGGTCGGTTGATATAAACTTCAATCCATTGCAGCGTTTCGAATTGAACAGTGAGGATGGTCGTCCGATTTTTGTTGAACCCACAAGCATCGTCCAGACAACTGGTGCGATCGCTTCGCGTGATGCTCGCGTATCGCAGTCGTTCTCGCGCGTGACGGAGTATCGGTCGGATCTCAAATCACAGAGCGCGCAGCTGCAAATCAGACTGAGTCCGATTTATCGCGGTGTTTCAAAGTTCTACTGGAGCACTTCGTACACGTACCAGAATTTGCGCGAACAGGTATCGGGATTTTCAAGTACGGCAGGCAATCCGCTGGATGTGCAGTGGGCGCGTTCGGCGCAGGGGCCGCACCAGATCTCGTACAACTTGCGTTATACGTTTTTCAAGCTGGTGGCGGTTGGTTGGAACGGTTCATTCCGTTCGGGCGCGTCGTACACGCCGGGCATTGCAAGCGACGTGAATGGCGACGGTTATTCCAACAATGATCGCGCGTTCATCTATGATCCGAAAAGCGCGGGCGACGCTACGTTTGGCGCGGCGTTGCAGCAGTTGATCGACAACTCGAATCCCGCAGCGCGCCGTTGCCTGTTATCACAAGTCGGAAAGATTGCCGCGAGAAATAGCTGCCGAGGACCGTGGCAGGCCAATGGTTCGCTTAATGTGTCCGTTGATCGCGTCAAGTTTCGCTTGCCCAATCGTACGTCCGTGCAATTCTCCGTGACCAATCCGATGGGCGCGGCGGACCTGCTGTTTCATGGTAATGGCAAGTTGAGTGGCTGGGGGCAGAACGTGACGCCGGATGCATCATTGTTGTATGTGCGCGGCTTTGATCCTGCTACCAAACAATACAAGTACGAAGTCAATCAGCGTTTTGGAAAAACCAACCCGCAATATCTGACCAACCGTTCGCCGGTATCCATGACCGTCACGTTCAAGGTTGATCTTGGTCCGACGCGCGAGCGCCAGATGTTGCAGCAACAGTTTGGTTTTTCGATGAAGGAGGGTGGTCGGGGATGGGAATCCAACTATCGCTCCATTGGATCAAACGGAATTCAGAATCCAATGACGACTATACTCCGTCAGCAGGATTCGTTGCGACTGACTTCGGTGCAAGCGGATAGCATTGCGAGTATGAATCGCCGGTATGTGTATCGCACCGACTCGTTGTGGACGCCAGTGGCGCGGCGGTTTGCGGCGCTCGACACGTCGTATCGAATTGGCATCGAGTATGACCGGTATCTCTCGGCACGACATGATCAGATTGACTTCATGATTGATGTCGTGAATTCACTGCGCGAATTGTTGACACCCGCGCAGCGTCGCAAGTTGCCGCAGTCGATTAACAACATGCTCGATCCACAATATCTGAGAGCCATGCGCAACGGGAATGGTATGTACATCCCGTTTGGTGGTTCAATTGGCCTCAACATGGGCGGATGATGCGTACCAATTCGAATATTCCGGGAACTTCCGTGCGCACGATTTCGGCGATTGCGGCGTTGGTTTGCGTTCCGATGATTTCGGTTGCGCAAGTCGCGCCGCCGGCGCCGCCACCAGTGCGCGCGCCCGCCGCATCTCAGCCGCCTGCAGGCGCGCCGCAAACGGGCACGCCGCAAACGGGCACGCCGCAGACCGGAACGCCCTCAACATCCGGCAACGGGGCAAATCCAGCTGCAGCAAACAGTGCGATTCCGGTGCCGTTGGTTGGTCCGGCCATTCGCCGCATAGAAACAGCGCAGTTCGTGTCGACCGAAGTGTTGGGCTCCATTACAACGGTGCGACATCTGCCTGATGGTCGCATTCTGTTGAACGATGGAACGCGCCGGCGTTTGTTGCTGATGGATAGCACGCTCAAGACCGTGGGCATTGTGCTGGATTCGCTCACCGACGTACAGAACGCTTATGGAACGCGTGCGGGTTCGCTGATTCCGTACCGCGGCGACAGCACGTTGTTTGTTGATCCGGCCACGTATGCAATGCTGGTGATTGACAGCAAGGGCACCATTGTGCGTGTTCGTTCGGTACCGCGGGCGCAGGATGCCTCGTACATCGCGCAACAGAGTACGTTGTGGCCCGTGCCGGGATTTGATGGCGCTGGCCGATTGGTGTATCGCATTCCGGCGCAGGCCGCGCCGATGCCGCGCCCGAGCGGCGACATTCCGTTTTTTCCGTCGCAGCCGGATTCGGCGTTTGTAGTTGGCATCAATCTCGACACGCGGAAACTCGATACGCTGGGCGCTGTGAAAGTTCAGCGCAGTGTGATGTCATTTGTGCGTTCCGAATACGGATTTGACGTTAGGTCTACGACCGTGCCGCTTCCGTTGTTGGACGATTTTGCGGTGTTGCCTGATGGCACGGTGGCGTTTGTGCGCGGACGTGATTTCCGCATCGATTATCGCGCGCCCGACGGCACGATCACATCATCGGAGAAGTTGGCATTTCCGTGGGTGCGCATGTCCGAAGATGACAAGACCAGGTTTTCGGATTCCGTGAAGGCAGTGCTCGTGAAGAATGCGCAGCGCGGCTTTTTGCAGGAGATGATTGTGTGGTCCAATGTGCTGAACAAGCCGTATCCCGCGTCGTTCAAGTTGATTGAAGGGCTGGATGTACCAGTCGGTCTTCCCAAGGACTGGATTCTGCCCGCGGGAATGAAGTTTCCGGCGAACTACGTGTATGCGTGTCCACCGTCGGTTCCGGGTGCGCCAACGGCGCCCGTTGCACCGCCTGCTGCTGCGGGTGCGGCGCCAGGCGGTTCGTCAGTCGCGCCGCGTTGCGTGCAGAACGAGTATGCCAACTGGTATGGCAGTGGTTACACGCCGCCACCGCCAACGTATCGCGCGCCGACGTTGATTCCGGCTTCCGAACTTCCCGACTACCGTCCGCCTATTTCAGCAGGTTCAGTGCGTGCGGATATGGACGGCAACCTGTGGATTCGGACCATCCAGATGAAGGCGATGCCTGGTGGTACGATTTACGACGTTGTGAATCGCAAAGGCGAGCTGAATGATCGCATTCAGTTGCCGGTTGGTTACACGCTGACTGGATTCGGACCGGGCAAGGTTGTGTATCTGACGATGCGTGATGCGACCGGTTTGCATTTGGCGCGGGTACGGTTGCGTTAGTGCGGATTTTTCGGACGGTCGCTGTGGTTGGTGGCGACCGTTCGTTGGTGGCCCGACATCGTTAACGGATTAACTGCTGTCGGACACTACGGACTGGACGGACTCGGCGGACAGGAACGGCGATGGCAGTCGTGAAACGGGTGTCGGAGCCGGACTCTCGGCCGACCAATGGGGTC
>JBDTTO010000459.1:0-3805 GCA_039930585.1 Gemmatimonadaceae bacterium | reverse complement strand
TTCGACAAACGAACGCGACTCGGTATCGCGAACAAGTGCGTACACCATGCGACTGGTTGCGGGCCATGCGGCTGCGCCGAGCAATATCGCCAGTACAGGCGGTGTAAGCGCGCCGGCGAGTGCCACGGCGACGAGAAACAACAGCATGCGCGGCACGCTGCGTACCACATCAACCAGCAGCATCATTACGCTCGCAACGCGAGTGTTCGCAGTCGCGGCCAAACCACCCCAAACCACGCCCAACATCGTTGCAACAGTGGTAGCGAGAAACGCGACCATGAGCGACGTGCGCGCGCCGTACAATACACGACTGAAAATGTCGCGCGAGTAAGCATCCGTTCCCAGCAAATGTTTGAGGGTCGGGCCCTGATTCTGGAGCGTGACGATGTCGAGTTGCAGTGCCGGATCAAACGGCGCGACTAATGGCGCGAACAGTGCGGCCAGTATGACTGCCGCCAGTACAACCATCGCCAGACGCCGCATCATTGTGCCTGACGCGCGGTGCCGCTGGTGCGCAAACGGGGATTGAGAGCGACCAACACGGCATCGGTCAACAGACTTCCCGCCGCCACCACCACTCCGGTGAGAACAATTGCACCACTCACGAGTGGATAATCGCGCGCACTGATCGCCTTGAGCAGCAGTGAACCAAGTCCGGGCCACGCGAATACTGTTTCAACAACAACCGCTCCACCAACAAGCACCGGCAGCATCAATCCAATCACGATGACGACCGGCGACATCGAGGCGGGCAGCACATGTCGCAGAAAGATCGTTCGTTCGGTCAGACCCTTGGCGCGTGCCGTACGAACGAAGTCTTCACCACGTACTTCAACAAGCGCGTTGCGTTGCTGTCGCGCGATTGCCGCGCCCCAGCCAATTGCCAAAGTGATGGCCGGAAGTGCGAGATGCCACAATCGATCGCGAAATTGCGCGGACGCCGAACCGACAACACTCAGCACGGGATCCATCAATCCGCCAATTGGAAACCAGGCAAAGCGATACGAGAAAATCGCAATGAGTGCCACGGCCACAATGAATTCCGGAACCACGTACAGCGCGGTTAATGTGCTGCCGAGTGCCTGGCCAGTAAGTGATCGGGGCCGCCATCCTTGCAGTGCACCAACACTCATGCCAATGACGATCGCGAGCAGTAATCCCGTTCCCGACAATAACAGGCTGTTGGCCAATGCATCGCGCAGCGCATCCACCACCGGACGACCACTGGTCAACGATGCGCCCCAGTTGCCAGTCACAGCATTCTTCACATAGCCCACATACTGCTGCGTGATGGGTTGATCCAAACCATAACGCGCCTGCAATTGCTCGCGCGCAGCAGCGCTTCGGCCCGATTGCTCAGTGTTCAATCCAAGCGGATCGCCAGGTACCACGTGCAGTACGAAGAAGCCAAGCGACGTTGAAATCGCGACAACCGCAAGCACATGAAGCAGCCGGCGAAACAGAAATGACATCAGCAGACCGACAACAGATTACGGCTTGGCGGTTGCAACGCGACTGCCCACAACATTCCAGTTTGGCAGATCGGCCCACCATGCATCGGCGCGCATGCCGGTTGGTTCGATACGCGCGTTGATTGCGGCAAAGTTGCGCGGCTCGTACAACCAAACGGCGGCGGCGTCATCAACAATCAACTGATATGCGCGCCGAAAGAGCGCCTTACGTTTGTCCGCACTGAACACAAGCGCTGCGGTATCAAGCGTCGCATCAAACTGCGCGTTGGCATAACGACCGTAGTTCGCGCCGATCTCTTTGCCATGCGGCGCGCCCCACACCTGGCGCAGCGACACAATCGGACTGGGATCGGCTCGCCACATATTGAGCGCCGCGTCGAAATCGCCTTTCTCCAACCGCGTTGCAAACATTCCCGGTTCCAGCGGCGCAACGTCAACACTCACACCTATAGATGCCAACTGCGCCTGGATAAGCACACCAAACTTCTGCCGCGTTGCGCTGGACGACGGCACGAGTAATTCAAACTTCAGCGCCTTGCCATTCTTTTTGCGCAGTTTGTCGGTCGCGTCAACCTTCCAACCCAGCGAATCAAGCGTGCGACCTGCGGCAACGGAATCAAATGCGATTTGACGCATCGTAGTATCAACGCTTGATGCAGAACGCGTAAACGGCCCGAGCGCCACAGCACCAAGTGAATCAAGCGCGTTACTCACCATCGCCTGTCGATTGAGCGCAGCGGTCAACGCAACACGCATCGCGCGATCACCAAACAGTCGGCGATTTCCACTAACGGTGCGCTCGGTATTCATCACCATGAACGCATAGTCAAGGCTGCCGTATTCTATTGTATGCAACTGTGGCGACTTGCGCGCGCTCACGAAGGCATCACCACGCACTGACTCCAGCACATCCGCCTGTCCTGACAACACGCTCATACTGGCTGCCGTTGGATCCGCCGTAACAACCCACACAACGCGACCGAAGTTTGGCTTGCCGCGAAAGTTGGTGCTGTCCGCCGCCACAATCAGTTGCCGATCATGCGTCCATTGTTCAAAACGATATTGACCAGAACCCACGGGATGCTGCGCAAATGCCGACTGTGCCAACGTCGCGCGCGCTTCCTTTGCCAACAAATGTTCGGGGACGATTGCCAGATTGAACGCGATCTGAAAAAATTGCTCGGGGCTCCGATGTTTCCACCACACAACGGCCGTGAGCGAATCGCGCACCGAGATAGAGTCGATACCTATAAAGTTGCTCGCGTGCGGCGATGCCACAGCCGCATCATTATATAGAGCGAGCGAAAACTGGACGTCTTTAGCGCGCACTGGTTGACCATCGTGCCAACGCGCTGCCGGATTAATTGAAAACGCGATCGACAATGAATCGGGCGCCCACGTCCACGCACTCGCCAATTGCGGCTTGAACCCCGCATCGCCAACTGTTTCGAGATTGTTTGTGGGCTGCGCGAGGTGATCGAACAGAAGATCGGTAACCTGTTTGCCTTGCGTGCTCTGCACGAGCTGCGGAATAAGCGCGTCAGCATCGGCGGGCGTTGCAATTGTCAGAACTTTCGCGCTCGCGACACTCGTTGATTCGGCATTCTTGCCCGAGCATGCCGCCACAGTGACGAAAAGGGCCAGAGCGTGATACCGACGTGCAAACATGTTCGTCAAATAACGGGAAGATTACGAGCGAGTCAAAAGCGCGATGTCTCGATGGATGCTTTGATGACGCTGCTGTCACTCTCCAGTGTCGGCGACATAGTGTGCGCGGTTAAGCGCCAATACACAGCTGGCACAACTCGTTTGAACGTTCGGTAAGTTCTCACATCGACGCTAAAGTTTTGAAACAGTCGTGCCGAGAATGGAAGGGTACCGGACGTGTATCCGGACGACAGCTGCCCCCCGCTCTGTCGCACACTTTTCAAGGTTGGATATGACGATCAGCGCAACTCGCAACAACCTCCGCAGCAAATTCACTCGTTCAGCCGGACTCATTGCCACAGCTGCAATGGTCGCATTCGCCTCGGCATGTTCAGGTGACAGTGTTACCGCTCCAGATATGAAAGCGAAGAATGGTTTGCTTGGCGACGTACTCGGCGGTGTTGGCGGAGTCGTTAACGGCGTAGTCGGCTTGTTGATTCCAGTGCAGACACTTCAGCGTGACCGCGCAGTTAGCGCAATTACCCGTTCATTTACCGTGACGCGCTCCAACGGTGGCCGGATCGAAATCGCCGAAGCTGGGCTGCGTGTTGATGTGCCGGCGGGTGCAATCTCGACGACGTCACTCGTGATCACGGTTAATGTGTTGCCGGGCAAATCGGTTGCGT
>JBDTTO010000458.1:0-3817 GCA_039930585.1 Gemmatimonadaceae bacterium | reverse complement strand
GCGACGGCGCGCCGAAACCAAACGCGCTTCACCCTCGCTCAGCGTCGACGAAAAGATTTCTTCGTCAGTCAATCCATAAAAGCGCGGCACGTACGTGCTGATCGCAGCGCCGGTACCAATGATGTCCGGCGGTTGTACCGGCATCACCGAACGATTCTTGAACTCCGCCAACAACTGTCGCACGCTGCTCTCTGGATCACGAAGTGATTGGCGAGAGCCCGACGATGGCTTTCGCGAATGCAATTCCCACGTCGTGAAATACCGATCGAGTTTCGCCCAGGTCGCAAACCCATAACTTTGCGCGATGCGTAACTGCGCTTCATCTGGCGCGAGTCGCCCTTCACTTTCCGCAGCTAATTTCGCGGCACGTTCCTTCTCGAATTCGAGATCAGGTCGCGGCGGAAGCGGACGCAATTCTTCTGCAGGTACGTTGCTGAACACACTGCCTCCTTTCGTATCGGCCCGTGTCCGCGTGTGGGCCTGAAAAGAGGAGATGAATCCGCAGGCAATTGTTTACTGCATCAGATGGGAAAATCCCTCTCCGCGGACCGGCGGCGCTCCGACGTGCGCCAACCACATACTGCGTCGGCGCCACAAATTGGTCAAGCGTCAAGCCAAATCAGAACACCAGGCCGAACGTCAGGGGCACAAACTGCGCCTTTGCATAGCCGAACCTGGCTTTATCAAACGAGGCGGTGCCCATCCGCGCCTCAAGATACCCATCAACGTGGTCGCCCAATCTGAATCGGAATCCACCGCCAACATCCAACAACAGATTAGTCGCGGCCAACTGCGAACCCAGCGTGGTCGTGTCCGACTTGAGACTCAGAATTCCCGCGCCACCCAACACATACAAACCGCCCGCGATAGGAACTTCGATATTGCCCAGCCCACTCACGGTGTTCGTATTCTTGAAGTCGCCGTAAACCGGAGTTGTCGAAAACGGCTTCTTCATTTTGTATTGCGTCAGAGAAACTTCCGGGCGAATGGCAATTGGAAATCCCGGAATCGCCACAATCAGCATTGCACCGTAATGAAATCCGTTTTCGTGCTTGGCCTTGAACTCGCCAGACGGAACAGTCAATCCAGCGTCAACCACAATTCGAATCGGACGTTGGTCAATGCCTTCACCACCCATTCCTCCAAGCATTCCGCGCTGCGCCGAAATCGGTCCGGTTGCACCAAGCATGAGCAAGCCAGCGAACAACAATTGCAAGCGCACGGAAACCGGCAACAACATGAGAACTCCCGGGAAGACTGCCTGAGGAATGAAGTCGCCACCGCACCAGCGTGGGGAAGGTGCGGCATAATATCTCAGTTCACGAGAGCTTTGTCAGCACCGCCGGCAAAGTATTGGATTGATTCGCGATTACGGTCGAGTTCCCCGGCCCACGACAAAACCCATGCGTTCGACCCACACGTTGGACAGCCCCGCTTCGTTAAACCAATCGCGAACGGTGGCCACACTCTGCGGATGATCGTGTGCCGGCGCCAGCATGTCGTACGTGTCCAATACCGCCCACTCTTTTATTTGCTGAGGGGTGAGCGGAAAGACGCCTTCGTAATTGGAAACGGGAACCACTTTGCGAAGCTGCTTTCCGACACCCGGCACGCGACCCAACACCTGACTGACTGGCAACAACATCGGAACCGCGCGTTGCACAATCGGAAACAGTTTCTTGGCCGGCATCCGCTTGGTAATCGAACGAATCCAGTAGCGCGGCCAGAACACATTTCGAATCAACCACGGATAAAGATCGATGGCGAGTTTGCCCTGTGGCTTGAGCATCTTCGGCAACGCGGCAAATGCGCCGTGAACATCGGGCGTATGTTGCAGCACACCCAGGCAATACACGTAATCAAAGCTGGCCGGTTGCAACGGCAACGAATACACATTGCCTTGCACGACGTGTAATCCTTTTTCGTTTCGATGATTGGCGCGGCACGCATCAACAGCGCTTGAATAGTCCAGCGCCACCAATTCCGCACCGGCCTTCAACGCTATCTCGGCAAATCGTCCCGCGCCGCAACCAACATCGAGTACGCGTTTGCCGCGTAACTCTTCCGGGTTCCATCCGGTGAACTTGTAAAACCGATCGTGCGTGATTGGCTGGCCCGAATAACTGTCGAGTTGCGTTCGGCGAAAGTGATTCCACTGCAATCCAAAATTGTCGGCGTACGATTCGGCCGGAACGAAACGCGGAACGCCGCGCGTGATGGCATAACGATTTCCCTTGGCCGAAACCAATTCGCCCGTTTCAATCTCGTCGTTTTCGTACGTCGCGTTTACGAGTTCCAGCTCGGTTCCCGTTTCGGGGCAGCGCAACAGCGGCAACAGTGAAATCTTCATTGGTTTGCGTACACCAGTTTGCGGTAAACGGCATCCAGCGCTGTTGCCACGTGTTCGGGGGTAAAGGCCTTGATTCGCACGCGCGCATGCTTGGCGCGCAACTGTGCCGCCGCTGGATTATCCAGCACCGACCGAACGGCCCGCGCAATTGCGGCAACATCGGTCAGCGGCACGAACAATGTACTCTCCTCATCCAGCAGCTGTCGGTATGCGGCGATATCGGATACCACGAGCGGGCATCCAGCCGCCATGGCTTCGAGAACAACATTTGGGCTGCCTTCAAACTTGCTGACCGCCAGGCACAAACTTGCACGGTTCATCAATCCCGCGATGTCGCTCCGGTGTCCTGTGAGCAGGATGTGTTCGCTCGCACCAAGCGTCTCGATACGATTTTCGATTTCGTCTTCCAGCGGACCTGTGCCACACAGCAGCGCGACGGCGTTTGTGCCGTGCAGCGCCTCCGCCAATGCGTCAACCATCACAAACAGATTCTTTTCTGCGGCCAGTCGCCCCACAAATAAAACCAATGGTCGATTGTCGAGTGTCTCGGGTAACGGCTCACTCACGGCGTTCTGAATCGCATGCAAATCAACGGCGTTCGGAATTTCAGTGATGCGATCTGTCGGAATGCCCTGCGCCTGCCAGTACTCAACGCCACCGCGCGAGTTCGCGACAACCGCTCCGGCGCGTTTAGCGATTCGTGCGCGCGCCGAGTGTTTCCAGTTGCGCGGATATGCTTCGATCATTGAACGTTCGCTGAGCACCCACGGCACGTTCGCCATGTATGCCGCCGCGCCGCCCGTTATGTCCGACAGCGTGAGCCACGTTTGCACAACCTCAGCACGCGTGCTCCGAATTAACGAACGCAAGCGCAAATAAATTCCTGGATCGAGATGACTCGCAACACGCAGTACATGCACATGCACACCAGTGCCGGCGAGCTGCGGTGGAATTTCCGGACGAATAACGGCGATGTGAACGTCGTCACCACGCGCCGCCTGAGCCGCAGATAACAACGTGAGTTGGCGCTCGGCGCCACCGCCCGTCAGTCCAGGGATTACATGCAGAATGCGCGTCATCCCGTGGTCAGTTCGTCCTTGAGTCAGGCAGTTGGCGAAAGTCGAGATCGGGGCCGCAGTGAACCGGCGGCACAAGTCTCAGAATCAATCGGGCCGAAGCGGGAAAATCAACGACTCCCGAATGAAAACGGACTTCCGAAGTGTGATGAAACTGTATGTGCGCGACACACGTAGTGGCCGCATGTCTCCATCCGCCAGCTCGCCCGAATCGCATCTGCCGCTTCGCCCGGTTGAGTTCGAAATCCTCCTGACGCTCGCTAATGGTGAACGTCATGGATACGCCATCCTGCAGGAAATTGCCGATCGAAGCGACGGTGCTTTGCAACTGGAAACGGGCACGATGTATCGCGCGCTCAAACGCCTGGTCGATGCAGGTCTGGCCCGCCCG
>JBDTTO010000457.1:0-3818 GCA_039930585.1 Gemmatimonadaceae bacterium | reverse complement strand
GCGGAACAGCGACACTTCGTTCGATCCGGCGCTCACCGCAAACAGCCAACGACGGTCTTTCGTGAGCGTTACCGCGCCCTGCGAACCAAGTCCGGCACCAGTTCCCTTGCCGCCGGTCGGATATTGACCGATGAATGAAAGCGAACCATCAGCGGCGCGGCGATACGCCATCACTGCATTGGCCGTTGGCGAATTGTTGGAAGTGTACACAATTCCGCCCGGGGCTTCAGGAACTGCATTGAACGAAGGACCCGCTACATCCGTGCTTACTGCTGGATCAGAATTACAAGCGCCCAGAAACAGACCCGACACAACAACACCCGGCAGAACGAACGACTTCGTAAGTATGCGACGCAGCATGATTCATCTCCTTGACATGTGTGAATTCACTCAGCGCATCGGCTGATGTCGCACATACAAGGCGAATGGCGTGCCGCCCTGCTTCAACACCTCAATTGTTTGCAACGTGTTGTCGTTGCGATAGTTGTGAAGATTGCAGTGTGTGACGTCATGCACACTCGGCGATTCATGAAACATGCGCGCAACGTGGCATGCTGTTTCATGAAACGAGGTTGAAACCTGCATCCGGTTCATCGCCCGCGCTCATGCCATACGCCTTGAGCTTCCGCCACAGCGTTGTGCGTCCCATACCAAGCAATGCTGCAGCACGAGTCAGCGCACCGCCGGTCTCGTCAAGTGCGGTCGCGATGGCTTCGCGTTCATCAAGCGTGCTTTCGCCAGCGCGGTATCGCTTCCATTCAGTATCGGGCAATACCCCAGATCCACCGGTTGACGATTTGCGAATGTCTTCGGGAAGATGTTGTGCACCGATCACACCAAAGTCCGCGTGGATTGCCGCTGTTTCAAGCGTCGCAAACAGCTGACGGATGTTTCCCGGCCACTCGTATGCGCGTAGCAACCGCATTGCAAACGGCGAACATGACAACTGCTCGCGGGCAGCGTTACCGGCTTTCAGCACGCGCAACGCGTGCAACACCAGCAACGGAATGTCCGACACGCGATCGCGAAGTGGTGGTAACACAAGCGGAAATACCAGCAGTCGATATAGCAGGTCTTCACGAAACCGCCCGCTGCCTACCATCCAACGCAGGTCGCGGTTGGTGGCTGCAACCACGCGCGCGTGCACCTTTGTCGCATTCGTCGCACCAACACGTACCACTTCACGTTCCTGCAACACCCGCAACAGTCGCTGCTGCATGGCCACACTGATTTCGCCAATTTCATCGAGAAAGATTGTCCCCGAACCGGCGGCTTCAAACAAACCGGCACGATCACGGAGCGCGCCAGTAAATGCACCACGCACGTGACCAAACAGTTCGCTCTCCAGAATTCCTTCGGCCAAACTCGCGCAATTCACCGCCACAAACGGCGCCCGCCTCCTCGGCGACAGTTCATGCACAGCGCGTGCTGCCAATTCTTTGCCGGTTCCAGTTTCACCCGTAATCAGCACCGTTGTATCCGTTGGAGCCACTTTGCGCAGTGCCGAGAGAAATGGTTGCAGTGCGCTGGCACGTCCAATCATTCCTGCGGGCAATCCACCTTCATCATCCTGCGATAACGGTCGGCGCTCGAGCAATTCGGCAACGCGTTGAATCAGCACCGATGGTTCGACTGGCTTTGTGAGAAAGTCGTCGGCACCCAGATGCAATGCGCGGACGGCGTCGTCAACCGTACCAGCGCCGCTGATCATCAGGATGGGAACGCCGTTACCCCAAACACGCAGCGCTTCAACGACACCAAGCCCGTCGATGCCCGGCATGCGCAGGTCGAGCAGCATCAGATGAAAACGTACGGCCGATGTTTCGGCTTCACGCAACAGCTCCACCGCGCGACGTCCGTCTTCCGCCTGCGCAACTACGCAACCTTCTGCTTGCAGGAGCGCGGCCGTTGAAATGCGAAATGCGCGGTCGTCATCGACCACGAGAACCCGGGCTCCACTCATGTTGACTGTCATGTCGATACGCTCACATGGATCATGGGCAATTCGGCGCGAAACATCGCACCGCTCTTGCCGATTGAATTTGCCACAGACAGACGACCGCCTGCCGACCTTATCAGTCCTTCCGCAACGAATAGACCAAGACCCACGCCGTGCAGTGCGGATTTCGTCGTGAAGAACGGTTCGAACACGCTGGCCAGATGCGCCTCGTCAATTCCTGGCCCCGTGTCGATCACACTGACCGAGATCTGATTGTCATGCGCATCAATCTCGATAGTTACGACATCATCGGAATATGAGCCCGCGTTGATCGAATGTTTCGCGGCTGAAGCGATGGCTTCGCGCGCGTTTTGCACGAGATTCAGCAGCACTTGCTTGAGCGCGTCACGGGCAATCGTCGCCTGTTCGTTTCCTGCAACCGATTTGCCGATACGAATTTCTATGCGAGCGTCGCTGTCGCCGGCGCCGACGGTTAGCAGTTGACACACGTCGCGTGCGACTTCAACTGGCATACAGCTTCCGACCGCAGTATCACGTGGACGGTCGAGTTCGAGCATTTGTTCGGCCAGGCTGTGCATGCGCATCAATTCGTCAATCGCGAGATTGGCAAATGTCAACGCCTCCGGATCGTGCGCAACGCGACGTCGAATAAGTTCGAGACAATTGCGGAGACTGGCTACCGGATTCCGAATTTCGTGTGCGAGTTGTGCGACCAACCGACCGGTTGCTGCCAACCGTTCGCGCAAAACCAGATCAGCCTGCAGCTGCGTGAGTCGCGCGGTGCGATCGGCGAGTTTGACGTTCGTATCGTTGAGTTCTTCAAGGCGCGCGGCAAGCGCTTCGCGCATTGCACTGAAGGCCGCGGCCATTCGCGAAACTTCGCGAACGCCAATGTCATCGGCCGAGGGAAGTGCGCCATCAAATTCACCGCGCGCAATGGCGTCGCTGGCAAGTGCAAGCTGGCGCACTGGTCGAGCAAGACGTGCTGCGAGAACAGTTCCAACCATCAGCGCGAACAGCAGCGCTGCAATCGCGCTGATCAACGCCAGTTTTCGCAACCTTGGCAAAACCGCCAGCTCGACATCCAGATCGCGCACAAAGATGACTTCACCGGCATCGTGGATGTGTGCGACGGCCGCAATCAATCGACGATTGCCAACGCCGACGTCGTATACCTTTGCGGTGGAATCAGTGCGCGAGGCAGAATCAGGCAGCGCGAGCAGTGCGTTCAACGCCACTGCGCTCAAAGTCGAATCGAGTGTTGATGCGGCGACCGTTCGCGTTGATGAAATCACGAGAACGTTTGCGCGAGTGAGGCCCGCGAGCACCGCGGCCTGATCTGCGTCCATCAGAATTGCGAGTCCTGCTGCACCAATCCACTTCCCTTCGCTTTCAACTGGTGCGAGCGCGACATCGTGTAAAGAGCCAGCGTCATCAACCGTTGCGACGGGCATCTTTCCCGTACGCGTGAGCGGCACCAGTGTGCGTACAACGGATGGTGACGTTGGACCGGCCCACGCGACTTCGTCCGGCCCGATGACAACTGGCGTACCGCCAAGTGCAGCGCGTGCGTCTTCGGCAATACGTTTGACCGTGCCGCGATCGTTCTGCGTCAGCGCGGTTGCAAGCGATGTTAAGTGCGCAAACTCTTTCGCGCGCATCATCATTCCGTCGGCACTCATCTTCTGCCGATCGCTGAAGATTGCGGGCGCCAGTGAAAGGTCCGCGCGTGCGCGAGCTGTCAACGTGCTTGTCAGCTGTTGATCCAGCACGATGCCAGCGGGGATGATGCCGGCGAGAATTGCGGCGCCCACCGTGAAGGGCAGTGCGCGCTGCAAGGTGAATTTCAGTTTCACGC
>JBDTTO010000456.1:0-3823 GCA_039930585.1 Gemmatimonadaceae bacterium | reverse complement strand
CGAGCTGATACAGCGAGTTGGTCGGGTCGGCGGGGTCGGTGCCATTTTTGCATCCGGCCAGTTCGATCTCCGGGCGCGCAGCCTGACCACCCGACACATACAGGTAGACGATGTTGGCGTCGGTCGGGCTGGGCACGACGGTATGCGTGTGCGAGCCTTTGCAGGTCTGCACGTTCTTGATCAGCTTGGGCGCCTTCGGATTGGTGACGTCGAAGATGCGCACGCCGGCCATGTGGTCCTTCGGGTCCTGCACACCACCGTCGCCGCAATCGTTGCGATTACCCGCCCCCTCGGCCGAGATGAACAGCAGGTGGCCGATGATCGATGGGTCACCTTGGGAGGTGATGCAGCGGACAACTGAGGTGATGGTCGGCTTGGCTGGATCGGAAATGTCCCAGATTGTGAAGCCGGCGAAGTTCGCCTGGTAGGCGAAGTGAGTGCCGAACGCCATGTCCGAGTTCACGAACGTCAGGCCGCGGACCGTATCGAATTGCACGGGCTTTGGCGAGAACGACACGAGGCGCATGTTGTCCGACGCGGTGCCGGCGTCAAACCGGCCCGGCTTGAGAGTGCTGCGGGGATCAGACGTGCTGGGGAACGTCTGCGCCGACGCGAGCGTCGGAATCACGACGGTCGCCAATGAAAGGATCAAGCCACGAACGACGCGCATCGGGTGACACTCCTGACTGTGGAAGGGGACGGGCGAGTGCGGTGCGGATATGAAGTGAGCGGTACGACCTGGGTGTGCCTCACTTCGCGGGCAATTGAGTGAGCAGGCGCCGCATGATGCCAATTTCGGCGGTCTGTGATGTCATGACATCGTTGGCGAATACCGAAACATCAACTTCCTGGGCGGCGAGGGGCGACGCTAAAAGGTCGTCCACCATTGTCAGAGCGCCGGCGTGGTGTTGAATCATCAGCGTCAGAAATGACCGATCAAAGTCGACGCCTTTGGCGGCATCCAGCTCCTTGAGCTGATCCGCCGTGAGCATCCCGTTCATCTGCATGTGGTGCCACGAGGCGGTATCCGGTGCGACCTGGCCATTCCGGCGAAGCCACTGCTGCATGATGAGGATTTCCGGTATCTGCGACTGACCAATCTTCGCTGAGAGTTTCATGACCTGCGGATTGGCGCCGTGCTTTTCGGCCATCTCCGTCATCACAACTGCCTGCGCGTGGTGCGCAATCATGCCCTGCATGAATTCGACGTCGGCTTTCGTGTAACGCGCGCCTTTCGGGATGACGATTTCGGGGCCCATGTGCATTCCGGCCATCCCCTTCATGTCACCGCCTTGTGCGGACGCAAGCGACGATCCGCCAAGCAGCAGTGAAACGATTGCGAATGACAGGATCGGGCGTTGGGCCATCATGACTTGCGTGCTCCATCAGTTTGCCGGTCGCGCAAGCGATCCGGGCGGAAGCGATAATCGTGGCGCAGACAATCAACGATATGGCGTGAGGAGGCGCAGCACTAGCGCTGTCGGTCACCGTGTGTACTACGGATCAAACGTTGCGTACCCTAAGTCGCAGGGATGAAATGCGGTTTGTAACTACTGCCGGGTGTTTTGCAGGACGCCGCCCACAGCATCAACGAGCCGACTGCGCAATACACTCGCGCGCGCACTCATCTCCCGCTGGCGCCGCTGATATTCGTCTCTGCCTTCGGCGGTTTCGACGCGCACCGGTTCGAATCCCATTGCGCTGAGATCATACGGACCGGCCTGCATGTCGAGCACGCGCAGTTTCACCGCGAGCTCAAAACAATCCCATAGCAGATCGGTGCCAATCCACGGCATCGACGAATACGCCCATCGGTAGAGATCCATGTTCGCGTGAATGCAACCGGGCTGCTCCACGTCATCGCGCGTGGACCACGACAGCGCGACGCGATTCATAGGTTGCGCAGCGGGCGCGAAAAATCTGAACGCGTCGAAGTGACTGCACGCGACCGGACGACTTTCTACGAATGCATCGATTTCATGTTGCGGAAGGCGGAGCGGCGCGATTTCCGCGTGTCGAACATCGTGTCCGCCGTACACCATCGCCCACTCGTGCATGCCGTAACATCCAAAGTTCGCTGCTCGATCTCGTGTTGTGCTCAGCACGTGCAGTGCTTGTTCGAGCAACTTGCGCTCTGCATCAGATAACGCGTTCGCATTCCGGCGAATCACGCCATTGGCCGCATGATACGCGGGACTGTTGAAACGTTCGCGCGCTTCTGTGCTGTCGACAATCAACTCGTGCGAACCGGGGTGCCACTTCTCCAGCCTTCCACCAGAATATCCGTAGTACGTGAAAAGAAAGTCGTACACCGGATGCACTTCGCGACGCGAACGCCGATCCCGAAATGGGAGCGTCCACCGCTGCACTCGCTCGAGATGCGACAACGCGCGCGCCTGCCACTCCGCCGTCGTCAACAACAACTCGGCGGTATTCAATGTCGGTGGCAGCGAGGAATCGGGCATGTCGTAAACTATCACACTCAAAACGGCGCCGGTTGTTCTACAACTATCGACGCGCCCGTTACCGGATGCACAAACGCGAGACGTTCGGCGTGCAATTGCAAACGCTCATCATCACCTGGTGCGGTTCGCCCATACAAACGATCGCCAACAATCGGGGCGTCGAGCCCGTCGGGATGCGCGGCGTGCACGCGCAGCTGATGTGAGCGTCCGGTGTGCGGAGTGAAACGCACGCGCGTGCGTCCGTTCTCGCGCGAGAGCACGCGCCATTCAGTGTCGGCCGGTTTGCCGAACATGGGATCGTAGATGTTTCGTGGCCGGTCATCGACGTCTACACGCAGCGGCAACGTAACGTGTCCGTGATCGATTGCAACGTTACCGTCAAGCCACGCCACATAGTGCTTGTCGATTTCACGGAGTGAAAAAAGTCGCTGCAGCGCCTTCGCCGTAGTGAGATTCTTTGCGCACAGCAGCAATCCCGACGTGTCGAGATCAAGTCGATGCACAATGAGCGGACCCGTCGCGTCGGGATAACGCACGCGCAATCGTGATACGACGCAATCCTGCAGCGATGCGCTGCGTCCGGGCACGGTCAGCAATCCGCTGGGCTTGTTCACCACGAGCAGTTCTTCGTCTTCGTACACAACCAACGGTTCGGCCGGATCAAGCGCGGCCGATCCGAACAGCGGTGGTGGATCCACCGGCAACCCGTCCAGCATGTGCGTGAGAATCGGCAAACACTTGCCTCGACACGCCGCGTAAAACACGCCCGCACGTCGATCACCGGTTGTGGATGGAGCGCCCCACCAGAACTCCGCGAGTGCGAGTGGTTGCAGCCCAAGTCGATACGCATGTGCAAGCAACTTTGGCGCCGCGCAATCGCCGGCGCCGGCGGGTGGTTCGGCTGGTGCGAAGATCGCGCGCAGCGAACGCGTCTCACCACGCGCATTGGCGAAGTGATAGCTGTCCTGAATCTGCGCCATCAATGTGCGTGAGCGCGCGGTGCGCGTTTCGTCGAGCGTGCGCACAGCGGCGTTAAGTCGAAATGCATCCGCAGTGTCCGCGCCATCGGGCAAACTCGCGAGCAGCGTCGCGCGCTGCGCTGCGAAGTCGAACATCTCTGTCTCGCCGGGAATCCACACTCGGTCGCGCGTTAACCGGTCGAAGGTGGGCGGTGCCCAACCGTCAATTTCCCACTGCCCATTCACCATGCCGGAGAAGCCGCGCAGATAACCGATGGCGCCGTCGGGTGCGGCGACCACGAGCACGCCGAACATTTTCCCGTTGCCCGGTTCGTCCAGCCGCCACGGCATTGCGTGATGCGACTGCAACGTCTCCATGAGCTCCATCGCCGCGCGCCG
>JBDTTO010000455.1:0-3828 GCA_039930585.1 Gemmatimonadaceae bacterium | reverse complement strand
TTGAACATCAACGATTGAACATCAACGATTGAACATCAACGATTGAACATCAACGCGTCTGGACAAAGACGCGTGTTATTTATTCCAGCGCGGATTTCGTTTCGTCCAGAAGAGAACTATGCCACAATTATTCCACTGGAAGCCGGTCGGAATTGTGGCCTGGTAGTACAGCTCAACCGCGCGAAAATCTTCGGGGTTATAAATGTTGATCTGATCTGGTGAAACGCTGATACCGTCAACGTACGGCACTGGTGTACACACGCCGCCCTTTCGGTCTGAAATATTGATGATGACGGTGCCCGGGCTGCGCTGCACAGTCACGCCCGGTAAACCAATGAGCATGCTGGCCATGTCGGGGCGCGTTCCGATATCCTTTTCGGTGAGGATGTAACCCATTCCGGTTTTCTTTCGATACTCGAATTCCTGTTGATCAGGTCCCATTGGCCGATCGGCCTTCACGTTGACGGCGGCCAGTGTTCGCGCTGACGGCATCTCCACCGTCACCGACGTCGTTTGCGAAGGACGCAATTCAACAAACATTGTTGCCGGACCAAAGCCAACCTGGCGCGCCTGAATCGAATGCGATCCGGCAGGCAATCGCGTGAACGTAAATTCGCCAGCGGCATTTGTGCGTGCGCTCGTGTCGACGCTGGCCAGTATGACGTTTGCGCCGACGACCGGTACACCTTTTCCGTCGCGTACAGTTCCACGAAGCGTCGACGTTCCGTGTGGACGCATTGCTCGCGCTGAATCAGACGCAGTTGTTCCCGCGATGTTTTTCTGCAGAACCATGTCGGTGCTCACCAGCATGTCTACGCGATACAAACGGCGAGCCCCGATCACGTACTCCACGGTACCGCTGGCCGATCGGGCGCCTGTTGCTTCGGACGCGATCTTGAGTTCGCTGGGTAATCCACACGCGTAATAGTTGCCGGTGCTGTCTGTCCGCACCTGATGCGAGACTTCGCGAAATCCGACGCGTTTATCCGTGCTCAAACTCATGTCGTACCATCTGAATCCCGCGGACGCACCACTGAGTCGCGTGTCGGAATTGGCGTCGCGCACGGTTCCCCACACGATGCCACTGTCTATGCGTGTCGCGGGCAGAACGTTTGCGCACAGCGAACGCCAGATCGTGCGAAATGATGGCGTCGTGAGTTGCGCGGGAGTGCCGCTGCTGGAGACTTCTACCAGCGCACCTAAAGTGCCAAGTCCCAGTGAGTCGAGTGCGGGCGAAGAGAATGCGATGAACTGTCGACCAACCGGAACGCCATCGAGTTCGAACTTGCCGCGATCGTCTGCGCTGGTGGTTTGTGAACCGCCCGGAAGCCAGACGCTTGCCTTCGCGACGGGCTCCATGGTGAGGCTGTCAAACACTGTGCCGCGCACGATGGCCGTGGCAGCTGGTGGTGCGGGCGAGCCTGGCGCACGTGTGGTCACCTGCGAATGCAACACTGCGGGAACAGCGACGACCGATGCAACCACTGCGAACGAGAATGCGGACAGCGAGTTACGAAACATGTGTTGCCGTTGGATGTTGCCTACCACTTCGCGTTTCTTGTCCATACGAGCACCACGCCACCATCCATCCCCTGACTGAAACCAAACGGTATCAAACTACGGCTTGGATATACTTCGATGGCGCGGATGAACTCGGGCTTATACACCAGCAGCTGATCGACCGACGCGGGGATGCCATCAATGTACAACTTCGCAATACCCGTCCGCCCTTGGTCGAAATCGCCGATGCCGACAATTTTTCCCTTGAGAAGGCGCTCCTGAGCCACCGAGGCCACCCCCGTCGGAGACAATCCCAGAAATACTTCATCGCGACCATGGTTACCACTTCTTGTCACACCACCCAGGCTCTCCAGAATACTCCGCACATCAAACCTGTCCGAGAAGTCGCCCTCAATTGCATAGCCCAGCCCAGTGCGACGACGTTCCAGATAGCCGGCGTGATCGCGGTCGCGGCCCACGTTCGCACGAACATTGAATGTGGCAAGCTCCTGGCCGGAGAGCAGTCGCAAGTCTGCGTCGGTTACGGACTGCGGCTTGAGATCAATCACTGCCGTAACCGGACGAAATCCGATTTGCCGCGCCTGAATTGAATGCGTGCCCGCCGGCATCGAAGCGATGAAGAAACTTCCATCGTTGCCCGAACGCACTGATGTATCCGCCGTCGCAAACGTGACGGTCGCACCGGCCATTGGTTTGCCCTTGTCGTCGCGCACTATGCCGCGAAGCGTGGACGATCCGCGCACGCGCACAATGCTCGCGCTGTCAATTTTGGGCCGCGTAGTGTCACCCGCTGCAAGCACCATGTCTCGGCTCACTGACAGATCCATTCGCACGATTCGTCGGATCCCGATGACATGTTCTATCGCACCGCTGGCGGAACGTTCGCCGGTGCCCTGCGTGGTTATCGAAATCTCAGCGGGCAATCCACACGCGTAGAAATTTCCGATGCTGTCGGTACGAACGCTTCGAACCTCTTCGCTGAACTGCAGTTTTTTCTGTGCGTTGGTCTGCAAGTCGTACCAACGGACGATCGCGCCGGCGCCACTCAGCCGAGAGTCAGTGTGCGCGTCGCGAATGGTTCCCCACACAATGCCGCTGTCTTTCTTCGCGACACTTGCCTCTGCGCACAGCGATTTCCAGAGTGTGCGAAATGATGGCGTTGCCAATTTCGTTTCGGCGGTCGCATTGCCGACGACTTCTACCGCGTGGCCCAGTGAACCCAGGCCGGTTGAGTCGATTGCCCCGGAAGAAAACAAAACCTGATGCGATCCGCCGGGCACATTTTCCAGGACGAACTTTCCGTTTGAATCGGCAACGGTGGACGCGGAGCTTGATGCAATCCACACGAGCGCGCCAGCGGCCGGTGACATGGTCAAACTGTCGAAGACGGTGCCTCGAATTGAACCATTGGACCGCGTCGCTGTGACGGGAACCGGTTGCACCGTCGGCGGTTGTGCAGCTTTCTGTTGCGCCGTTAGAGGCGTTGTGAATGCGAAGCTCAGAGCAAGCTGGAGGACTGTTGCTTTTCGCATCGTCGCGAGGGCCGAGTGGTTTACCATCTTGCGTGCCAGGTCCAGAAGAGGATGACACCGCATTCTCCAGACGCGTATTGCGGCGGAGCATTGATCGCGCGATTGTAGACTTCCACAGCTCGATACGCATCGACGCTTCGAACGGTGGCGTCGTCGATACTCATCGGATATCCGTCGATATACACCCGGGGAACGCACAGCTCCGTTCCCCTCTTTTTCATTAAAACCGTAGTGCCACGATTCGACTTGTCCACGATCACATTGGGCAAACCTTGCACAATTGCGCCTACGTGAAAGGCGTTCTTGAAATCTTTGTTCTCAAGATAGAATCCGCCGCCTGCGCGCTTCCGCTCTTCGTAGCCTATGCGATCTATGGGTCGCGTGCGATCGGCGCGCACGTTTACCGGCTTCAGTTCCACCGTCCGATTGAGATTGAACTGCGCGGCTGTGTTGGCGCCCGGACGCATGTCCACCAGCGATGAAACTGGCGAGAATCCAATTTGCCGAATTTGCACCAGCTGAGTTCCCGCGGGAACGTTGGCGACTGTGAATGCACCGTTTTCGTCGCTGCGCGCGAGTGAATCGTTGCCCAAAACTGCGATCGTCGCGCCGGAAATTGCACGACCTTTTTCATCGCGAAGCACGCCGGTCAACGTTGAGGATCCACGCCATGACGTTATTGAGGTCGTATCAGTTTTCGCGCGCACCATTTCTGTGCTCACCAGTAAATCCGCACGAAACAACCGCCGTTCGCCAATCATGTACTCCAACGCAC
>JBDTTO010000454.1:0-3829 GCA_039930585.1 Gemmatimonadaceae bacterium | reverse complement strand
TTTTCCTTCATGTAAAACGCTTTCGCTTCCTTCGGATAATTCGTCACGAACACCGGGCGATCGTACTCGGCTACGATCAAAGTTTCGTCTTCGGCGCCCAGGTCTTCGCCCCACGTGGTGTCGCTGCCTTTCTTGTTGAGCAGCGTGATTGCATCACCGTAATCGAGGCGATGGAATGGCGTGGTGGATTGTTCGAGCACTTTCGTGTCGCGTTCGAGAACTTTGAGTTCTTCGCTGCGGCGTTCGAGCACGCGCGCTACGAGATACGCGACAAACTCTTCCTGCAATCGCATGCTGTCGTTGACATCGTAAAACGCCATCTCCGGTTCGATCATCCAGAACTCGGTGAGATGACGACGCGTCTTGGATTTCTCAGCGCGAAATGTTGGACCAAACGTGTAAATACGACCCAGAGACGCGGCCAGCGCTTCGCCGTAGAGTTGGCCGGTTTGCGCGAGATACGCGGTGCCTTCCTCGAAATACTCGGTTGAAAACAATCCAGAACGTTCGCCGATCGCGGCCGTCAACAGCGGTGTATCCGTGCGACCAAAATCGCGCGCGTAAAAGAAATCATGCACCGCCTGTTCGAGCTCCGCGCGAATGCGCATGATCGCAACCTGGCGCGGAGTGCGCAGCCAGAAGTGGCGATTGTCGAGCAGGAAATCGATGCCGTGTTCTTTCGGCTGAATCGGATAGTCGCTTGGGCTGGCTCCGATGATTTCGAGATCGGTCAATCCCATTTCGTGTCCGCCCGGCTGGCGTGCATCGGCCTTCACTTCGCCGGTGAGCTTCACCGACGTTTCCTGTGTCAGCGCCGAAAAACGTTCCCACGCCTCGGGCGATACCTGCGACTTGACGAGGACCGCCTGCAGGATGCCGCTACCGTCGCGAACGACGACAAACGCGACCTTGCCAGACGAGCGCAGGTGCGTGACCCAGCCGTTGACGATGACGGTGGATCCGACGTGGTTCTTGAGTTCGGCGATGCGGCAGGACGGCAGGCTCATGGCAGGCGTGTCAGGGTGACGAGGTCCAGCAAGGTAGAGGTGCTGGCGCGGATGAACAACCGCAGGCGCAGTTTCGAAAGAATGCAGGATGTCCACGCGGAGACGCGGAGGAAGCGAAGACGCGGAGGCAGACTCTGATTCTCGTGACGTTCAAGTCACTTTACATTACAAAGTTCTTGCTATAGATTCTGATTCACCGCATTTTGTAGCATGTCATTACGACTTAGCAAACCGAACTCCCCACCGCCGATAAGTCTGCACGAGCGCGCCGCTGATAACATGGCGTTTGTGCGCGGCATGATGGAACGCAGTTCGCACTTTACTGCGGTACCAGGTTGGGGTGGAGTGGCGATGGGCACGTCCGCCATTGTCGCGGCGATTATCGCTTCGCTGCAAAGCGCACACGAAAGTTGGCTTGCAGTCTGGAGCGCCGAAGCGGCGGTCGCATCGTTGATTGCTCTATTCAGCATCGTTCAAAAAGCGCGGCGTAGTGGTGTGCCACTTGGCACTGGTCCGGCGCGACGATTCGCACTGTGCTTGTTGCCCGCATTGGCGGCTGGCGCTGTGCTCACCGTTGCTTGTGTACAAGCAGAAGCGTTTTCGCTGTTGCCCATGATCTGGCTGTTGTTGTACGGCGTAGGTGTCTGCTCGGCCGCAGCCGTGTCATCGCCAACGGTCGTACTGGCACTTGGTCTTTCGTTGATCGTTGGTGGCGGCGCTGCCGCACTCTCACCAGCGCCGTGGGGCAATTGGTATCTGGCCGCGTTTTTTGGCGTCGGTCACATCGTAGCAGGTGCAGTAATCATCAAACATCACGGCGGTTGATATGAGCGCACGTCCAAAACCCAAAGCGCAGAACGCCGCGCAGGAAAACGAGCAGTCAGTTGCTGCACCTTCGCGTCCAGCGAAACTGAAGAGCGTGGCCGGTGGGAAAGCCGACGCGCCACATTCGGTTGATTCGATTCTCGATTTCGATAAAGTCATTCACGAGCGCGCTCGACTCGCGATTGTGAGCGCACTGGCAACCAGTCCGTCACGCACGCACAACGAGTTGCGTGATGTGCTGCAGTTGACTGACGGAAATCTCAGCGTGCATGCACGCAAGCTTGAAGAGGCAGGATACATCTCGTGCGACAAAGATTTTGCGGGGCGTACGCCGCGCACGACGTACAAACTGACGGCTCCCGGACGTGCGGCGTTTGAGCAGTATCTCGGGCATATGGAAGCGTTGATACAAGCGATGAAGGGCGTGTAACGGGGTCGTGTGGCGCGCGGGGCCGCTTGGTCAGTTCTTGACCTTTCGGAAATGGCAAGCCGGATGCATTTTGGCGCACGCGAATTTTCCGGCAGTTTCAATTGAAGAGTGATATATGCAGATGCATCCATTCCCGACGATCGCGGCCGCTCTGGTTGTTTTTAGCACCAACGTGTTTGCGCAACCTGCGGCGAAGGCCACGCCGCTTGGTCCCGCCACTGGCACGCTTGGCGAAGAATTTTCGCGGCTGCTTTCTGTTCGAGAATTATCGAACGGCAAAGTGCTCATCACCGACGACAAGGACAGTCGGCTCTTCGCTGCAGACTTTCAATCAGGAAAAACTCGAATGCTTGGGCGCATGGGCGACGGCCCTGGGGAGTTTCGCGCAGTCGGACGGCTTTGGGATGTCGGCAATGATTCCACCCTGATGTCTGTGCCCTATCGCGGTCGCATTCTGCTCCTGCATCACGACAGTATTGTTGCGACGATTACGGGAAACCAGGAGATCATCCTCGCACTCGGCGGCTCAATCGTCAGGGGCGCCGACGCGCGTGGTAACTTGCTGAACATTTCCGTTGGCTCGGGCCCTGCAAAGGAAGCCATCATGGCCGACTCTTTTACAATTGTCCGTACAAATCGGAAGACGGTCAGAAAAGACGCCGTAACAAAGGTGGCTAACACCGACAAGGATCTGATGCAGTCTGCGCGGCCAGCCGCCAAACCCGGGACGGCAGAAGCGTCAAAGAAGACTTATCACATTTCAATAAGGGCGCGTGAACAAATCACGATGTTTCCGGATGGCACCATCGCAGTTCTTCGTGGCAATCCGTATCGTGTTGATTGGTGTTACGCTCCGGCAACAGCGTGTGTGAACGGTGCTACGCAAGCCTTCGATTCACGAAGATGGACTGACGATGACAAGAAGGCGTATCTGTCGGTACAGAGTGGATCAGGAAGTTGGCCGCCGACGGAAAACATTGACGAGACCACTGGATGGCCCGATCAGCTGCCTCCGTTCGCGACGCCAGGTGGGCCCGACGATAGCAATTTTTGGGCGACTGCAGCCGGCAACGTGGTTGTAGAGAGGGTATCCAATAGCGGGATGACCCTTCGCACCTACGACGTCATCAATCGACAGAGCAAGCGTGTTGCTTCCGTTTCAGTTCCTCGTGGCCATCGCATTCTTGGTTTTGGCAAGGGAACTGTGTACGTAGTTCACGTCGATAGCGATGGTATCGAGCGGCTGCAGCGACATGCCTGGGCTTTTTGATCCGTCAGTCAACAACTGGCCCACGTACCCGAGCGTCGTTATTTCCGCGCCGTGTAGTTCACAGCAATCGGCCGATACGACATTCGCCATTCTCCCAGCCGGAGCGAAATCTTCGGTGCGGTAAATTCCGGCCGACTTCGCAGCACCGCATCGTTGATTCCCGACGTGAAGTAAACCTGCACTATGATATTGGTATCGTCTGGTAAGTCGCAAACACTGTAGCGCCCGGGGGCTGATTCGCGAGCGACGCCCGGAAAGCGGCGGCGGTGCCCTGAAAGTTCCCCTGGATGCTGGCCG
>JBDTTO010000453.1:0-3834 GCA_039930585.1 Gemmatimonadaceae bacterium | reverse complement strand
CGATTGGCTCCGGTGAACTCGTCGCGGAATCAAGCGGTGGCGTAGCTGACGGCGGGGCTGCCTCCGCCGGATCAACGCGATCAGTCGGAGTCGCCGCCGCCAGCGTTACGGTTTTGGACGGCGCCGCCGACGGTGCACGTTTGTTCGTCAGCACCATCGCCCGCTTTCCAACTTCGTTGCCGCTCGGTCCGCCGTTCGCACCCTGCTCAAGAGCCGATACGACACCTAAGCGCGTTTGCTGCACGCTATTCGCCAAACTCAGATCGCGTTCAAGATCAGCCGTCATCGCTTCATGCGGCGACCGCATCTGCTGCACTCCAATCGCAACCGAACCGGCCGCAAGGACCGACAGCGCTGAAATCGCAACGACCTTTCGCATAACTCTCTCCTGAACCGCGGGGCGGGTACCTGCCATTGCCGTCGCCTTCTGTGATCCTCGCGATGAAACACAGCGGCGACACAGGATGAACTGCAATAGGTGCGCCATTACAAATCGGGTTGAGGCCGCGAGTCAATCCAGATTCTACATCAGAAAAGTCGTCCCCATTGCAGGACGATCCCACGTCCAGCCCTGATGACAAACTGTCGTTCCATACCGCAGTTTTCATTCGGAATGCCAGACTGATTCGAATCTGCGCAGGTGCTCGATAATTGCAGTGTCATGACTGGGGATGTTTTCGGAGTTCTACCACGCAACGCGCGCAAACACATGGACCGACGTCAGCCCGTCGCAAATATCGCCCTCCTGCTGCTGACCTCCGCGCTCTTCGGAGTGTCTGCTTGTTCAAACGCCGAACGCGTTTCAGTGGCCGAGCGCGCCGCAATTGCAGACTCGCTCGAAACGCTGGTGAAGTCCGCCTACGACTTTTCAAAGCCGGATGTCGTACCTCGTCTGCTGGCATTGTATCCCGACAGCGGGCGAGTGATCTCGGCCTCGGCCGGACACGTTTCCTCTTCGCGAACGGCGCTGGCCACCGAGATTGCCGGCTTCTGGCAGCGCGTTGGCCAGAATATGCAGAATCCAAAGTTCATCATCGGCTCGTCGTACGTGGACGTGATCACGAACAACGCGGCCATCATGACGTTCACGTACAGCATTCCACACACGACACCCATGGGCCTGCCGCATACGGTGTCCGGCGCCTGGACAACCGTGTGGCGACGCCAAAACGGACGCTGGATGATTGTGCAGGAACACCTGTCGGACACGCCCGAGTCGACGGCGTCTTCGGTCGAAGCCGCGGCCAGAGCTGCTGCCGATCCAATGGCGGGGCATGTCATGCCGCCCGCGCCCAAGCCGGATAGCGCGAAATCGCGTAAAAACCTTTAGGGAGGCAGGGATCAAACTGTTCGGTACAAGTGAATAGTCCTGAGAGGTAGCCGGAACGAACTCCGACCCCTATTCTGGACGGCATGCCGCAACTCTCCGACATCGAAATTCAGCGAAGCCTGGGCACGCTGCCGGGCTGGACGCGCAAGGGCGATACGCTCGTAAAGACCTATCACTTTGCGACCTTTCCCGCGGGCATCGACTTCATTCGTCGTGTGGCAACCGTGGCGGAGAAGCAGGCGCATCACCCGGACATTGATATTCGGTACACGAAAGTGAGCTTCGTGCTCAGCACGCATGACGCAGGCGGCATTACCGAAAAAGACATCACATTAGCGCACGCGATTGAGGACCTGGCTTCGGCGTAGCGTGCGGTAGCGCAGAACCGCGCCACCGTTTCCTCAATCGCGTTTGAAGTAATTGGTCGAAGTTGTATTGCCGAACTAGTTCGAGCGTCGAAGCGTAACACTTCCGTTCACAGTTGTTGCACGAATATGCGATGATCCGTTACCAACCGTTCCGCGCAACTTGCGTGGTGACAACGTGCCTACAACGGTGATTGGAAAATCGGTATTCACGCGACCGTTTACCGTCGACAGTTCAAGCTGCGCACCGAAGTTTGATGGTAGTTCGAGCGTTACCGATCCGTTTACAGTTTCGTATTCGAGATCTTCGGACGAACGCAGCGAACCCATACCGATGGTGATGCTGCCGTTCACCGTTCTGCCGCGAACCGGACCGCCGGAACTGCGCGCTTCAATTGATCCGTTTACCGTGACAGCATCAACTTCATTCGAAACGCCGCTGACTTCGATGCCGCCGTTTACGGTGTTGAGATCAACGCGAACGCCATCGGGAACGCGCACAGTGAAGTGAACAGAAACGTCGTTGTTGTTACGGTCGTTATCGCGCCCGCGATTGCGTGGTGTGTGAATTCCATCCGCATCACACGTTGATTCAGTTGTCCATAACGCGCAGATCAAAACGTCGCCGCTTGAAGTTTGCGGCTGCACAATGCGCACATCAGTCGGATTGCCTCGGCGCCAGCGCTTCTCCGCAGAAACTTCAACACGATTGCCGGTACTGTGCTCGACAGTAATGGCGCCGTTGATATTCTTGATAATCACGGATCGTCCGGCTCCGACTGCGCCGGTCCAGCTGAACGACTCATCCCGGCTTTCACGAGACTGCGCGTTTGAAGTTGTTGCCGCAAGCAAAAGACTGGCAACCGCAACGGCGTATGTGGTGTTCTGCGCGAAACGTGCGCGAATGGAAATCATCAGTTTTGCTCCTTCTTGAGGCGGCTTGGGCCGCGATCGATGTGAACGTCGCCGTCAAATGTCGAAACCACGATATGCGCGCCACCGCCGCCACCAAACTCCAGACGTTGGCGTTGACTAAGCCCAAGTACGCGCGTGCCAAGCGGTCGAGGGCTTCCTGAAAACGAACGGGTCATCGGTTGTTTTAAGCTGCTCGAATCCGGTTGCAAGACCATTGGATATGACGAGTGCAGCGTACCACTGAACGACTGTAATTCGAGCGTTCCTTTCGCGTTGTCCGCCAGGAACAGACGCACATCACCAGAGTGTGTACCGAATTCGTAGTTGCCAGTTGGCGAGAGCGTGCCATCAAACGTGATCTCGCCTTGCACAACCTGTACCTGAATAGCACTGGCCGTCATTCCGCGCATCGACACATCACCGCTGTTGGACGAGACTTCCACGGGGCCGCGCACGTCCGTCATCGAGATTTCTCCCGACATCACTCCAACCCGAAGCGGCCCATCGATGTCGCTCACGACGATGTCGCCCGAAACATTTGTCACTGCGGTGCGACCGGACGCGCCACGAATCGTGATGTCGCCGCTGACCAGATCCGCATCAACCTCGCCGTGAACATCCAGCACCTGTACATCGCCCAGCATCGTGTTGACAACCACACGCGTGTTGAGAGGGACGCGTACGTTCATCACCACATCAATCGTGCGTGAACGTGTACCGCGACGTCCTTCGACCCGAACTGAACGCGGCGACTTGGTGAACTGCAATTCGCCAGACTCGCTCTGCGCTTTGATCTCGACTTCGTTGCGGTCCCAACCGCGCACCGTGATTTTGCCGTCCGTTGCACTTAGATCGACAATTGTACCACGTTCAACCGCAACCGTCGTATCAAGCACGGTGTTCTCGTCGTCGTCGCTGTTGTGCGAGCGACTTTTACTCTGCGTCTTTTCCCGGTCACGTTCGCGCTGCTGTTGTTCTCGTTGCTGCTCGCGCTGCATTTCGCGTTGCATTTCGCGCGCCTTCTCCTGCGTCGCGCGCATTGTGCGCGTGCTGCGATCCTGCGCCGAGATGAAATCAGTTGCCGAGATGGTGGCGAGTGTTGCCAGAAGCAACGACACAGCACGCGTACGGTTCATGAGTGGCAACACCAGGAAACGGTTCATTGTGGCGATCAAAGCAATGCGATGCGACGCAACACGTCGAGCTTGTTTTCAAGCGCCCGAT
>JBDTTO010000452.1:0-3841 GCA_039930585.1 Gemmatimonadaceae bacterium | reverse complement strand
GTTTGCGAAAATGACCGGATCGGGCAACGATTTTGTCTTCTTTGATTCCCGCACGGTCGACGGCAAGCTTGTCACCCAGCCTGAAGTGATTCGCGCTATCTGCAATAGACACAACGGCATAGGCGCTGACGGCATTGTATTACTTGAGGCCAAACCCGACGGCGCCGACGCGCGTATTCATTACTACAACAGCGATGGATCAGCGGCCGAACTCTGCGGAAACGCAACGTTGTGTTCAACGGCAATGGCGGTCGAGCTGGGCCTGGGAGCGGCAGACGCCCTCACTCTCTGGACCGACGCCGGACTCATCCATAGCAGAATTTCTGGCGATACGCCTGAAATCGATCTCGGGTTGGTGTCAAACATCGTTTCCGATGCCGAAATCGCGCTGAGTTCAGGCGAATCACGCATCGGTTTCGCGTTGGTCGGCGTCCCGCACCTCGTGGTGGTCTGCGACGATGCGCGAACGGTCGATGTGATGGCTCGCGGGGCAGAACTTCGCCACCACAAATGGCTCGGCAGTCCTGGAGCGAACGTCAATTTCGTGTCTCCGGTGGGCGACGGTTCGTGGCGATATCGAACGTTTGAACGTGGTGTGGAGGGAGAGACGCTGGCGTGTGGTACCGGTTCGATCGCCACCGGCATCCTCCTCAAGACGTGGGAATTGGCGGCATCGCCCGTGAATTTGTGGACGTCTTCCGGACGTCCGGCGGTGATTTCGCTCAGGCCGGCCGTCGATGGAAGTCCCGGGTTTTTGCCGTCATTGCGCGGCGAAGGCCGCGTTGTTTTTCGTGGCAAAACCGAGGCGATTTTAGCCGCGGTCTGATTGACCGATCAGTTGGTGAAAAGTGCTGTTTTTATTGTGGACAGGTGCACAGTTCTTACGAACGTGAGCGAGGAGCTCATAATGGAGTTTGCCACAACGCCGTAAGTTGCTGCGTTTAATAGAGTTAGGGCCGTGACTCGTCCGTTACGACCAGAGACTGATCCACATTTGTCCACAGTTATCCACCATGGTTGGTTTACATAACATGTATTATGCGCAATATGGACAAACTTACTGTCTCCCCGCTGTCGCCATAAGGTGCGTGAAATGGCGCCATCGAAGGCGGTGAAATTCGTTCTATACTGGCCCGTCCAGCACCGGCGCGAATGTCAGTGCAAATCGACGCTAAACGAAAAACAGCCGGACCTCGCTGTGCGCGAAGTCCGGCTGTTATCTGTAAACCTTCCGACGTTACTTCACCGAAGATCCAGCAATTTCGCCCAGTCGCACCCGGGCTTCCTGGGCCACGGCTGACGTGTTGTCCACGATCAAACCGTCAAAGATCTTCTTGGCTTCGGCCGTCTTGCCGGCCAACATCAGGCTGCGACCCTGCGACAACAAATGCTTTTCGCGCTCCTGATTGTTTATGGCTGAGGCCGCTGCTTTTCCGTAAGCTTCTGCGGCCTTGTCCAGATTGCCCATACCTTCGTAACCGCTCGCAATCATCGCATCGAACGAAGCCTGGTTTTCACGCGACGCACTGCCGCGGGCTTTGTTCAACATATCGACGCCGCCCTGATACTGCTTCTGGTCGTAAAGGACCTGAGCCAATAACAGGTTGGCCTGCTGACCGGCGGCGGTTCCACTGTATTGGGTGGCCACGCGCTGAAGCGCTGTTTGCGCTTCCGGCAGCTTTCCTTCCAGCAGCGGACCCTGCGCCTGATACAGCGCGGTCGAGGACTTCTCGATTTTTTCAGCGCTGAAGTAGCGGTAGCCGAAAATGCCGAGGGCAATTACAGCCGCACCCGCCAATCCGATGAGGATCGGTTTGGTGTTGGACTGAGCCCAAACGGTCGCGTTTTCGAGTGGATCGTCGGAAATCGCTGCGCTCGAGGAGTTGATGCGAGGTGCCTGCGCCATGCGTGAGGCTTGTTGAAGGTTGAACGGATCCAGAGTTGCCGAGCCTTCGGCGGTACTCAGTTGGACGTCCGGCTACAGCCTTTAAACATAGCCAGCTTACTAGCCTTCCGTCGAGTGCAAGAATGCAATCGGGCAGGCAAAATCAGTGGCCGTAGCGTTTGACGAGCTGCTCCAAATCTCCAACCGATTGAAGGGCGACAATGTCGCCAGTTTTGAATTCAAGATCATACGCGTCTTCGACGGCCATGATGACCGCGACGTGAGATAGCGAATCCCAGCCCGGCACTTCAAACGAGCGCGTGCCTTTCCGCAGCGGAAACGCCTTGAGCCGGAGAGCGCGCAAAATTATGCCGCTCAGTTTTTCGTCAATCAGGTCGTCTTCCATATCACGTCCTCGAGTTCGGCCAGCGCTCGTGCCGCGTTGGCGCTGCGGCTCAACTTGCCGGATGAGCTTTTGATCAGCCATCTGGGCGGTGCGAAGAATACATGATTGATGGGCACATCGAAGTCCGTGCCGATTCGTGCAACCAGGCTCCGAAGCGCCTTGAGTGTTGTGACGTCGGTTTCGGAAGTCTCCACAACGATGCCAATCTGTCCGGTGCCGCGTTCTTCATCATCAACTTCAAACGCCACCGCCCGACCCGCTGCGACACCTTCCACTCGGCCGACAGCATCTTCGACGTCTTCCGGATAGATGTTTTTTCCTGCAACGATGATGAGATCTTTCTCCCGGCCGATAACGAACAGTTCGCCGGTACGCAGATAACCAACGTCGCCGGTCACAAACCAATCGTCGCGAAACGCCTTGGTCGTTGCAGCTTCGTTGTGCCGGTAGGCGTTGAAAAGCGAAACCGATTGCACTTCGATGCTGCCAATCGCTCCGTCGCGTGCAACATCGCCGCTGGCATTGACCACACGCACTGCGCAGCCGCTGATCACTTGTCCGGAGGACACGCAAGCGCGCGTCGCCTCCCCCCCTTCCCCGATTGCCAGTTCAGCAGCGCCGCTTGCAATCCGGGTTCGCAGCACGAACTCTACCACGGGCGATGTGCCAATAGGCGTTTGCGTGATTGCGAACGTGGTCTCCGCCATTGCAAAGCTGGCACCAATTGCGGTCGTGCGCAGACCATGCGGGGCGAGCTTCCGTACGAGCTGTTGAATGCTTGAATAACGAACGGGTTCGGAGCAGCTCGTTATCAACCGAATTGATTCGCACGCATTGGGAGGAATGTCCCGATCACGTACACGGTCGGCAATCAGATTGAATGCAAAGTTTGGAAGCCAGCATAACGTCGCTTTCTCAGAGGCAATCGCCTGCAACAGCTCACCTGGCCGAACCACCCATGCAAACGCGTCGAGTTGCACGATTGGGATGCCGTGCACAAGTGGAACGTGAAACGCAGCAATCAACCCCATGTCGTGATACAGCGGCAACCAGGTTGCGACTGAATCACTGTTGGTGAGCGCAATGGTTTTCCCATAACGATGCGCATGTTCGAGCACGGCGCGATGTGAAAGCGCCACGCCTTTCTGCAGTCCGGTAGTGCCAGACGAATGTTGCAACAGACATGTGTCCGTTGCCGCGGCGCGACTGTCCTCATCCATGACGAATGGCGGTAATTCTTTCCAAGGCCAATCGTTGACGAGCGCAATATCTGTTGACGTTGCATCGAGCAGATCAGAAAACCGCGCGAACAATTCGCCATCGGTGATCATCAAGTCGAGACCTGAGTTGGCCACCATGCCCTGCAATCCATCGCGAAACTTCTGCGGATGCAGTCTTTCGTTCGGATATGCCATCACAGACGGAATCGCTCCAGCGATAACAACACCCATGTACACGGGATAAAACGCTGGAGTCGGTTGCAAGAGCAACGCGCACACTTGTCCTTTTTGCAAGCCAAGCGACTTAAGCCAACTCGCGACCCGGCAGGC
>JBDTTO010000451.1:0-3846 GCA_039930585.1 Gemmatimonadaceae bacterium | reverse complement strand
GAACAGCTTGGTGGCGAAGTGCAGGCCAGCGACCACCGTGAGTTTGGTTATGCCGAAGTGCGCGCGCATGGGCACACAGCACTCCTGAATGGCATTCAGGATTTCAGCACGCCCGAAGGTCATGGTATGCTGAAAGTGTGGATGAGTCACGGCGACAAGGTGACGGCGTTGCCACCAGGATTTCAGTTGATGGCGAGCACGCCGAGCTGTCCGATTGCGGGCATGGCTGATGAATCGCGCGGATATTACGCGGTGCAGTTCCATCCGGAAGTGACGCACACGGTGCATGGGCGGGCGATACTTGAACGCTTCGTGCACCAGATTTCCGGTGCGGAACCCAACTGGATCATGCACGACCACATTTCCGATGCTGTTGCGAAGATTCGCGAGCAGGTTGGTGACGAGGAAGTTATTCTCGGACTGTCAGGTGGTGTGGACTCGAGTGTTGCGGCGGCGTTGATTCATCGCGCAATTGGTGATCAACTCACGTGTGTGTTTGTTGATCACGGACTGTTGCGCTTGAACGAAGGCGACATGGTGATGGACATGTTTGTCGATCGTCTGCACGCGAAAGTTGTTCGTGTTGACGCGAGTGAGTTGTTTCTTGGCAAGTTGGCCGGCGTAAGTGACCCCGAAGCGAAACGCAAAATTATCGGCGCTGAGTTTGTCACCGTATTCAAACAGGAAGCGGCAAAACTTGTCGGTACGGGAGCAAAAGGTGCGAAGTGGCTCGCACAGGGCACGATTTATCCCGACGTGATTGAGTCGGGCGGTGCGAAGACCAAGAAAGCAGTCACCATCAAGAGTCATCACAACGTTGGTGGTTTACCTGCGGAATTGGGCCTCAAGCTGCTCGAACCGTTGCGCGATCTGTTCAAGGATGAAGTGCGTGAACTTGGAGTCGCACTGGGACTGCCAGCGGAGATGGTGTATCGCCATCCGTTCCCCGGTCCCGGGCTCGGCGTGCGCATCCTTGGCGAGGTGAAAAAGGAGTACGCAGATCTTTTGCGTCGCGCGGATGCAATTTTCATCGACGAACTTCGTTCGACAATTGATCACGTGAGCGGAAAGAGTTGGTACGATCTCACCAGTCAGGCATTCGCGGTATTTCTGCCCGTGAAGAGTGTTGGCGTGATGGGTGATGGCCGCACGTACGATTACGTTGTCGCGCTTCGTGCAGTGGTGACTTCTGATTTCATGACGGCAGATTGGGCGGAACTTCCGTATGCGTTGCTCAAGAAGGTGTCCAGCCGCATCATCAACGAAGTACGCGGCATTAATCGTGTTGTGTACGACGTGAGTTCGAAACCGCCGGCCACGATTGAGTGGGAGTAGTTCCACAGATGTTGTTGTGAAACGATTTCCACTGTTGCTACTGCCAGGGCTGCTTTGCGATGAGTGGCTCTGGCACGCGCAGGTGGCAGCGCTGGAAGACATCGCGGACATCACCGTCGCAGACCTGACGCAGGACGACAGCATTGAGGGCATGGCGTTGCGCGCGCTCGCGCATGCGCCAGCGTCATTTGCGCTCGCGGGACTTTCGATGGGCGGTTACGTCGCCTTCGAAATCATGCGACAGGCGGCAACTCGCGTGACGCGACTCGCCTTGCTCGATACAAACGCGACGCCGGATGATCCCGTCCGTTCAGCACAACGACATGCAGTGGTCAAGTCGCTCAAGTACGGGCGTTTTACAGGCGTGACCACGCGATTGCTGCCGCAGTTGGTACACGCGTCAAAGGTTCACACACCGATCGGGCTGGGCGTGCGTGCCATGGCCGATCGCGTGGGCGGCGAAACATTTGTGCGACAGCAAAATTCAATTTTCGCGCGCGTAGATTCGCGGCCGTTGTTGTCTACAATCTCGGTGCCAACACTGGTCGCGGTCGGTGACAGCGATGTGCTCACGCCGCCAGCGGATTCGGCGTTGATCCACGAGGGAATTCGTGGATCAACTATGCACGTGTTTCATCACTGCGGACATTTACCTGCGCTTGAATTGCCGGACGAAACAACTGCCGTTATGCGGCGCTGGTTGACTGAATAAATGTTCGGCGAGGGCAGTGACCTACGCGGCCGGCGGCTGCCACAATTCGATTGCTGTGCCTTCGGGATCGTAAATGCGCGCGAAGCGTCCAGTCTCCGGCGTGTCCCACTCTGCCTTTGTTTCCACCGTTATGTTTGCCGCGCGAAGTTTGTCGAGCAGCTCGTCAATCTCGCTCACCCGCAGGTTGAGCATGAACTGCTTCTCGGCCGGGAAGTAGTCGGTTGTCTCCTTGAACGGTGCGAACACCGTCGGCCCACCAGTAGCCTTCCAGGTCCACTCGTCAACATCTCCCGAACCGTCAGAGACGCACCCGGGACCCATGTTGAGGTGTTCCTTGTACCAGGCCGAAAGCGCCTTCGGATCTTTTGCGCGAAAGAAAATCCCGCCAATGCCAGTGACGCCCATGTTTCGATCTCGGCTGCAGGCCCGCGTCCAGTCAAAGCACGGGCGTGCCTTGCAAACACGAGCGCAAATGTCGTCCGAAAGTTTGCACTCGCGCCAAGCAGACCACAACCAGAAAGCCTTTTGCTGCGTTAGGTTATGCAACCCGCTGGCAGCGTTGTTTATGCCATCGGGTTCAGCCGCCCTGGAGAAAAATCATGCGTCGTAGCTTTGTCAGTGCTGTCAGTGTGTTCGCCACCGCATTTGTCGTGGTGCTCGCGACGTCGAAACCGTTGCTCGCGCAGACGACGAACACCGTGCGTGCCGGTACGGTGTTTCAACCGGGACCGCTGCCGGTGCACGCCACGCGCGTCAAGCGACTGGTCATTCGCAACGCCACAATTATTGAAGGCAACGGAACGCCGGCCGAGGGGCCGAAGGACATTGTGGTGGAAGGCAATGTCATCACGCAAATACTGACGCTTGATGCGACGGCCGTCAGAAACGGAACACAGCGTCGGGTTCCAGCTGGGGATGCGGAAATCGATGCAACCGGCAAATACGTTTTGCCTGGGCTCATCAACATTCACGGTCACGTGCAGGACGACCGTGCCGGAATTCCGCAGCCGCTCGAATATCAGATGAAGTTGTGGCTGGGACTTGGCATCACAACTGTGCGTGATGTTTCCAGCGAAACAGAAAAGACCATTGCGATGCGCGAACGTATCGCCAACGGCGAGATGATTGCGCCGCGGCTGTATGTGTACGCGCGATATGCGTACATGCCGATTCCGCGCAATGAAAAAGAGGCGCGTGCACGGGTGCGCGATCTCAAATCGCAGGGCGCAGATGGAATTAAACTGTTCGGCATGGACAAGGATGTGTATTCTGCCGTGTTGGATGAAGCACACAAACAGGGCCTGCGCGTTGCACATCACATGGCGGTTGATGAAACGAACGCGTGGGATGCTGCCGCAAACGGATTGACCAGCATCGAACATTGGTACGGAGTGCCCGACGCGGCGATTCCCGATGGCGTGCAGCGCTTTCCCTCCGATTTCAATTACGCGGACGAAGGCATGCGTTTTCGTTGGGCGGGCCGCTTGTGGCGCGAGGCAGATCCCGCGCGTTTGCAGGAAGTATTGAAGGCAATGGTGAAAGGTGGCGTTGCGTGGAATCCAACGCTCGACATTTATGAAGCCAGTCGTGATTTGCAGCGCGCCGAGTCACAGCCGTGGTTTCAGGAATATCTGCATCCAACCCTCAAGACATACTTCGAACCGGATCCGTCAAAGCACGGTTCGTATTTTGCGAATTGGAGCAGCACTGACGAAGCGTATTGGAAAGAAAATTATCGCATCTGGTTTCAGGCGGTGCGCGACTTTGAAAAACTCGGTGGCGTGATTGGTGTTGGTGAA
>JBDTTO010000450.1:0-3849 GCA_039930585.1 Gemmatimonadaceae bacterium | reverse complement strand
GCTGAAGGGTTTGGTGATGTAGTCGTCGGCACCGGCATCGAGCAACGCAACCTTCTCACGTTCCTGATGTCGCGCCGACAGAACGATGATTGGTGCGCTGGTAAATGCACGCAGATCGCGGCAAACGTCGGCGCCGTCGCGGTCAGGCAACCCGAGATCCAGAATGATCAGCGCGGGTTGTTCGGCCGCCGCGAGGTCGACTCCCTGGCTGGCCGAACTGGCCTCGATTACTCGCGTGCCTGCCTGCTGCAGCGCGTTCCTTACTACCCGACGTATCTGTGGCTCGTCATCAATGACAAGCACTGTCGTCGGGTTCACGATCACGCTTTCAGTTGGTACAGCAGATCGTCTTCAACGCGATACAGCAGCGGCACCACGCTGATCTTGGGATAAAGCCCCCGCAACCGCTCGGCCTCTTTCATGACGAATTCAATTTCGTCGTCCATGGCGAACTTGGGGATACTCTCGGCAAAGTGTTTCTCGGCGCGTGCGACATCCCAACCGGCGTGTTCGGTCAGCCCCGTTACAAACTCATCGTGCAGACCGGCCACGCGGGTCATGCCGCAGTCGGTGTGCGCGATCAACACGATTGTACGCACGCCACCAATTGAGATTGCAAACGAGATGCGAAACTCGTTATCACGCATATTGGCGCCGGCCGTGCGCAGCACAAATGCAAAGTCGTTCGGAATGCGCAGTGCCTTGCGGCTATCCATGCACATACCAATAAGCAGCTGTTGTTTGGAACTGGAACCCAGCGCGCGTTCGAGGTTGTGATATTCGAGCAGCATGCCAACCGGGGTGCCCTGATATTCCGGGAGAATATCTGTGCGGTAGTTAACGGGGATGATCTTTGTCATGATGCAAAGTAATACTTGTGCCAAGTGCTCTGGAGCGGCGCTTGCTTGCCCTCCGTTGTGCGAGGGCTAATAGCGCCAGCTCTTGAGATCAGCGCCAGTCGGAGCAAACTTTTCCATGTGCGTGGTCATCTTGGCCATGAGTTCGTTCATCGGCGGCCCCCAGCAGTGCGGTGCCATCGGCTGAAAGACAATTTCGCCGCCGAAGTTTGGTCCGCGTACCTTCTTGAGTGATTCATCCAACAGGTGTACGCCCATGTTCAGGTAGTACGAATCGGCATCGCCGACATACACGTTGATTTTGTTGGCGAGTTTCGGGCCAAGCGTTGCCCAATTGGTTTCGAGAATGTTGCGCAGGTCATAATGCTCCTTCCAGTACGACGCGACTTTCGGATCAATCTTGCCCGTGCGCTTATCCCAGATGCGCTGCGGATATCCGTTGGCACCAACGGGACCGTAAGTTGCTTCCCAGATGTCCCATTGACCACCCGAACGTGAGTTGTCACCAACCGTCAATTCAAACCAGTTCTCGTCCTTCATCATCGCGTTGATGTTGCCATCCGGTTTGCGCTGCGTGGGACGTTCAACGCGCATCCAGTCTTTCTGAAACCAGTATGCGTTGGTGTCGCTGTACACGTTCACAATCTGATGATATTTGAAATCAACACCATCCGGACACAGCGACCACGTACCGCCGTAGAATTCCGGATAGAACACTTGCTTGGCCAGTGAAATCCATCCACCGGTTGAACCGCCGGTTAACAAACGCGCCCACGGTTGACCAATCACGCGAAACTTCTTTTCCACTTCGGGAATGAGTTCCTTCATGATTGCGTCGCCAAACGGACCGTTGTTCTCCGAGTTTACACCGTACGAATCGTCGTAGTACGGAGACGGATGTTGCAACGTGACGATGATCATGCGCGGCGTGCCGTCTGCATTCCAGTACGGCGTTGAACCGACGCCGGGTGCGCGCAGCGAGAAGTGTCCTTCGCTGTACACGATTGGATATTTCACATCGGGATGTTTATCGTAGTCTTTCGGAAGCAACACCACAGCACCCAAATAGATTGGCGCGCCCCACCATTTTGTGAGGATTGTGCTCTGCATTTTGATGCGTCGCACGTTGCCGCTGTCGGCAGGCACTTTGATTTCCGGAATGACCTTGTCGGCAACCAGTTTGATTGGCGCCGTCGATTTCGGATTGTACGTGATCTTGACGGGATCGCCGAAAATATTTCCCGGTGATGATTTCCAGTTCTGCCCTTCCCACTGATCCATGTGCATCCACACGGTTTTGCCGTCGGCGCGCGCGAACTTTGTGTACACATTTACGAATGGCTGTACCCAGTATTCGCCGGCGGGAATATCACGCAACGTCTGCACGGGGTGGCCAAACGTGTTGCCGTCAATCGTCGCCGACGTTCCGGCCGCAAGATTTTCGACATTGAGGCCAAACAACGGCACACCGGTTTCGCCAGTTTGTGCAATTGGGGTGCGCGCGCCGTTAAACGTTCGGCTGATGGCGACGTACACGCGTCCGGTGATTGGCGCCGCATGTGCGGCTTTGCTGAAGGCAATCTCGAACTTCGGGCCGGAAGCGGCGGGCGCGGCGCCCTGCGCATGCGAGACGGCCAGCGGCGCAAGGAGGATCGCGGCGGCCAGTGTCAGGGTACGGTATTGAATAATCATCCCAGAAACTAACCGAATTGACCAACCGCCGAGTGCCGGCTCGACTGGTGGGGTGTTGCTCGACAACGTTAATCGGGAATTCATGCTTCCCCCCCGCGATCAACTTCCCAATTCACTCGCGTCGCTCTGGCTACCTTGATTCCAACGCTTTGTTTCACCAAGTCTCCCGTCACGTCGGTGCGTCCATGAACGTTCTCGTGCTGAACGCCGGTTCGTCGTCGCTCAAATTTCAGGTAGTCGCGACGGACGAGTCGCGTATTGCGGACGACGGCGACGTCAAACTCGCGCAAGGACTCATTGAGCGGATTGGCGGCGAGGCGGTGATCATCGCGCGCGGCGCCGATGGGGTGAAACGAACCTTCACTGCGAACTTGCGCGATTTTCGTGCGACAGTGGATTGGGTAGTCGCGTGGGTGTCGAGTCTCGAATCCGCGTCAACACTCACAAGTCGTGGTGACATTCACGCGGTTGGACATCGCGTAGTACACGGCGGTGAGCAGTTTACGCACAGCGCGCGTATTGACGACGCGGTTTTGCGCGAGATCGAGGAAAATATTGAACTCGCCCCGCTGCATAATCCGAACAATTTGCGCGGGATCGAGGCGGCACGTTCCGCGCTGGGCGATGGCGTTCCGCAAGTTGCAGTGTTTGACACATCGTTTCATCAGTCGCTGCCGGAACACGCGTATCTGTACGCGATTCCGTATCCGTTGTATCGACGGCACAAGGTGCGGCGCTACGGATTCCATGGCACATCGCATCGATCAATCGCCTGGCGTTTTCGTCGACTTACGAATTGGCAACGCGAAGAGGTGCGCATTATCACGCTGCATCTTGGCAACGGTTGCTCAGCCTGCGCCATCGTGAATGGTCGAAGTGTTGATACGTCGATGGGATTCACGCCGCTTGAAGGGCTGATCATGGGTACGCGTTCGGGTGATGTTGATGCGGCGCTGCTTGACTTCATTGCGGCGAAGGACGGATTGACGCCCGCGCAGGTGGAAAACCTGCTCAACAAACAATCGGGGTTGCTGGGAATTTCCGGCCTGACGAACGACATGCGCGATTTGTTGGCGGAGGCGCATGAGAACAAGGATCGTCGCGCGAATCTCGCCATCGAGATGTTCTGCTATCGTGCGCGGAAGTACATCGGCAGTTATCTGGCGGCAATGGGCGGCGCGGATGCCGTCGTGTTTGCCGGCGGCATTGGCGAGAACTCGGCTGAGATTCGCGCGCGCATTTGTGCGGGGTTGGAGTGGGCGGGGCTTAGCGTTGACGAGTCACGCAATGCGACGTTGGT
>JBDTTO010000449.1:0-3858 GCA_039930585.1 Gemmatimonadaceae bacterium | reverse complement strand
CCAGCGTCATGACGTTCATGCTTTGCCCGAGCGCGCTCAGCACGAGAATCGACGACAGAATCGAAAGAGGAATCGATGTTGCCACGATAAGCGTCGAACGCCAGCTGCCAAGGAAAAGGAGAATCATCATGGCAGTCAGGCAAGCTGCAATCAGTGCTTCAACCAGCACGCCCTTCAACGCCGCTTTCACAAACAGCGATTGATCCGACAGCTCTTCGACGTGCAGTTCGGGCGTGAGCTGCGCCAGGATATTGGGAAGCGCTGCACGCACACGATTCACGACATCTACCGTGGATGCGCCGCTGCTCTTGAGCACTGTGATCATTGCGCCACGATTGCCGTCGCGCCGCACGATGTTGGTTTGCACCGCGTAGCCGTCACGCACCTGCGCGACATCACGCACGCGCACCATTGCGCCGTTCACCATCTTCACAGGCAGATCATTCAGCGCGTCCAGAATTTCCGGACTGCCGTTCACGCGTACGCCGTATTCGCGCGGGCCAATTTTTGCGGCGCCGCCCGGCAGCACGAGATTTTGCGCGTTGATCGCATTGCTGACGTCAACCGGCGAGATGCCGCGTGCAAGCAGCTGCTGCGGATCAAGATCAACATTGATCAAGCGACTGCGACCACCATACGGCGTTGGAACGCTGGCGCCGCGCACCGATGCAAGGCGCGTGCGAATGCCGTTCACGCCGAGGTCATACAACTCCTGTTCGCTGAGCGTCGGACTGCTGAGCGCGAGTTGCAGCACCGGTACGTTGGACGCGCTGTATCGCAGGATATACGGCGCGGTTGCGCCTGGCGGCATCGTGCGAAGAATGATCTGTGAAACGGCAGCCAACTGTGCAACGGCAGATTCAACACGCGCACCGGGCTGGAAAAAAATCTTGACTACGCTTACGCCCGTGAGAATCTGCGACTCGATGTGCTCGATGTCGTTGACGCTGGTGGTGATGGCGCGTTCGTAAACGGTCGACATGCGCCGTTCCATTTCTTCGGGCGCAAGTCCGTTGTATTGCCAGATAACCGACACAACGGGGATGTCGATTTCCGGGAAAACGTCTGTTGGGGTACGCACGATCGCAATCACGCCAAAGATCACGATCAGGAGAGCGCCCACGATAAACGTGTAAGGGCGCCGAAGCGCAAGTTGCACAATCCACATGCCGTTCAATACGCACTGATCGACACAAACGATGCAATAGCAAATACAAACGGCGATCGCATTTAGTATGCAATCGCCGTTTGTATTTTATGGGCCTTGTAGGAGTTGAACCTACGACCTCACGCTTATCAGGCGTGCGCTCTAACCACCTGAGCTAAAGGCCCGGCAACACTGCAGAAACAAACCTCTGCCGGAGCCCTCAAATAAAACCGGTTGCCTGGCCCCAGTCAACGCGACCGAGGCACCAATTCGGTACGGAGTTCGCTACTCAGTCCTCGTCGTCGTCATCGTCGAGGTCAACCAACTCGGCGTCCTCGTCCTCGTCGTCATCATCGTCGTCCAGATCATCCAGTTCATCGAGTTCGTCGTCATCGTCGTCGAGGTCATCTTCCTCGTCGTCGACATCATCGTCCTCTTCATCCAGATCGTCGTCTTCATCCTCGTCGTCGTCCTCATCGTCCTCGAAGTCGACGTCGTCATCATCGTCATCATCGAGATCGTCGTCTTCCGGTTCGTCTTCCGGATCATCGTCGGACGCGAGCAACAGGGGAACGGCAGAAAACGGGTCCGCGTTCCACGCGTTCAGAGAAAGCGCATTCGCATTCAGCGGCTGAGATTCGAGCGCCTCCGGCGGCGTCGACCCGAACAACTCCAACATGGCACTGATCTCCTGCGGATGGTTGAGAGGGGCACCGATCGGTGCCCGGACAATGGAAAAGCCGGCGAAAAAGTAGCCTGACACTTGACCGCCCTTACGTCAAGCCGACCAGTGACGTTGAGACGCCAACAACAAGGCGAAAGTCACTGATCGGACACTGCAATTTTGCTGCAACCTTCGTTCGCAAGCTGCGATCGCAAACCGCTATCGCAACCTGCGAGTAAACGTTATGCAGACTCGCGGTCGCGCTTTGCTTCACGATTGGTACGTTTGCGATCGCTGGTCATCAACAAGCGCTTACGCAACCGAATGTTTTGCGGCGTGATCTCAATCAGCTCGTCATCCTCGATGTATTCCAGCGCACTTTCCAGTGTGAGGGCACGAGGTGGTTCGAGCGTGATGTTTTCGTCGGTCGATTTTGTACGAATGTTGCTGAGCTTCTTTTCCTTGGTGGGATTCACGTCCATGTCGCCCGGACGTGCGTTTTCACCAATCAACATGCCCTCGTACACGGCTTCGCCCGGTTTTACAAAGAGCGTTGAGCGCTCCTGCAAACTGAACAGCGCGAACGCGATAATAGTTCCCGACTCCATCGAGACCAACACACCGCGAGAGCGACCGGACAGTGGGCCAGCCCATGCGCCATACTCAAGGAAACGGTGATGCATCAAACCCGTACCACGAGTATCCGTAAGGAATTCACTGCGGAAGCCAAACAGGCCACGCGCCGGCACGCGATACAACAGACGCACCAACCCCTGTCCCGGGTTTTTCATCTCGATCATTTCGGCCTTGCGAGGACCAAGCTTCTCAATGACAACGCCCAGATAATCTTCGGGCACGTCAATCGCGAGTTCTTCGTACGGTTCGAGCTTTTCGCCGTTATCACCAGTGCGCGTGATAACGCGCGGACGCGACACCTGAAATTCGTAGCCTTCGCGACGCATCGTTTCCATGAGAATGGAGAGATGCAGTTCGCCGCGACCGGAGACGTTCCACGAATCGGTGCTTTCGTTGTCTTCGACCTTGAGGGCAACGTTGCGTTCCAACTCCTTGTACAGGCGCTCACGCACCTGTCGCGACGTTACGAACTTTCCGTCTTTTCCGGCAAACGGTGAATTGTTCACCAGCATGTCAACGGAAATCGTTGGCTCTTCGACGCTGATGCCTTCCAGACGTTCCGGGTTATTCGGATCGGCCAGCGTGGCACCAATGTCGACGTTTTCGAAACCGGCCAGCAATACGATTTCGCCAGCGCTTGCACTCTTGAGTTCGATGCGCTCGACGCCTTCGATGCCAAACAATTTCGACACGCGTGACCGCTGCGCCGGCAGATCGCCGTGCGGCAGATACACAACCGAATCGCCAACATTCACAACACCACGTTCGACACGACCGATGGCCAGACGGCCGAGGTATGCCGAATACTCGATGGTGGATACGAGCATCTGAAACGGTCCCTGATCGTCAGACGGCGGAGCTGGCACCGTTCGCACGATGCAGTCAAACAACGGTCCGAGATCGACGGGCGTGATGTCGAGATCCATCGTGGAAATGCCCTCTTTCGCACTCGCATAGACGACCGGCGCGTTTAGCTGCGCTTCGGTGGCTTCGAGTTCGATGAACAGCGACAGCACTTCATCGTGCACACGCAACGGATCGGCGCCTGGACGATCGATCTTGTTGATGACAACAATGGGAGTGCGACCGAGTTCGAGAGCCTTGCGCAGCACGAAGCGCGTTTGCGGCATCGGCCCGTCAAAGGCATCAACGACCAGCAACACACCGTCAACCATGCGGAGAATTCGTTCGACTTCTCCACCGAAATCGGCGTGCCCTGGCGTATCTACAATATTGATCTTCGTGTCACCCCAATGGATGGACGCATTCTTTGCAAGAATGGTGATTCCGCGCTCTTTTTCGAGCGGATTGGAATCCATGACGCGATCTTCTACGACCTGATTATCACGGAAGGCCCCGGCCTGGCGGAGCATTTTATCCACGAGCGTTGTCTTGCCGTGGTCGACGTGTG
>JBDTTO010000448.1:0-3862 GCA_039930585.1 Gemmatimonadaceae bacterium | reverse complement strand
TGCCGGAGTGGTGGAATTGGTAGACGCGCTGCGTTCAGGTCGCAGTATCCGCAAGGGTGTGCGAGTTCGAGTCTCGCCTCTGGCATAAGAAAAGGCTGCCCCATTCGTGGGACAGCCTTTTTTGTTGGTCCAGCCCAATTACCGGTTACCGAACCGCGGTTCTCACGGCGGACGGGCGGATGTCCTCAGGCAGACTGGCTGACCCGTAAGCCGTTCGGAGGGCTTCATTCGCGCCTGTCCTCACTGTGAGGATGTATTGAGTGGCCCGTACCAGTTCTTCGGCTGATGGCTGCGCGACGCCGCTTCCCGTCAGCATCACGCGGGCGAGGCGGGCCGCCGGCGATTCTGTGCTGCCCCGGGCAGCCAACGCGCTGGTGTAGGCACGCCAGCGTTCGCTCCACGCGCGACCAGCCACGGCATTTTGCCTGGCTTCGCTGCTGATGACGGTCGCTAATTGGTGTGCGACGTCTGAGGCGGTGCGATCGTCCAGGGCGTCGCGTTCTGCGACGATGAGCCCGATTGCCCGACGTGCAAACTGCAGCTCTCGGGCTGCCAATTCACCATTTCGACCGTCAACTAATTTTGTGAGCCACTCGATATCCGATGGCGCCACGTGCTGAGTGATGGCTCCCAAATACACCGCGGCCCGTTTGCGGCGGTCGCGGGCAACGCGCCATTCGCTCAGAATCGACATTAGTCCGCGTCAGCCTTGTAATACTGGAAGTGCTTCGGAGCGGCGGACACCTGGGCGTACGCTCATGCTGACCAACCCAACTCGATCCCGCACTGTGGCTTCCGTGGCCAGTAAATCACTGAGCAACACACCCGCCAGCACTTCGTCGATTCGCTGCTGCAGGAGCACCCACACGGGACGAATGCTACAATCGCCGCTATCGGCACAGCGCTCTTCGTTGACCGGATGGCTGACGCAATGCAGGTCGAATGTGGCGAGCTCAGACGCTTTCAACACGTCGCGCACCGAAATCTCCTGTGGAGCGCGGGCGAGCATGTATCCGCCCTTCGCCCCACGCGTGCTGCGCACAATTTCGGCTCTACGCAGACGAAGCATGATCTGCTCCACATAATCGCCGGGCAATTTTTCGCTCTCGGCGATTTCGCGACCCGTGACTGGGCCATCGCTGTTTTTCCGCGCGAGGTGAAGCGCGCAGATAAGTCCGTATTCGGCCCACGTAGTAATCCGCATGTCTACGAGTCTAGGGTAGTCATACGCGAGTTACAAGCCGCGAACCGCAGTCGGGGCAAATCAGTCTGCACGCAGCGAAATAACGGGGTCAACCGCCGTCGCGCGCCGAGCGGGAATTACGCTCGCAACGAGTGCGACACTGGCGAGAAATCCCGAGACGGCAAGGAAACTGACCGGATCCTGAGGCGACACGCCAATCAGCAAGCTCGCAACTACGCGTGTGACACCAAAGGCGCCCAGAAGACCGAGCACAATTCCAATGCCCGCGAGCACCATGCCCTGCATCACCACCAGCCGCATCACATCAAGGCTTTGCGCGCCCAACGCGACGCGCACGCCAATCTCGCGCGTCCGCTGCGACACGCCATACGAAATCACACCATACACACCAATCGCCGCGAGGAACAACGCGATGGCGCCAAAGGTGCCGAACATCGCTCCAAAGAGTTTGTACTGCCAGAAACTCAGTTCGCGAATTTTTTCCATCGATGAGGCTTCGAATACAGGAATGGCCGCATCGGAACTGCGGATCGCGTCACGCACAGCACCCGTGACCGCGATTGCGGCACCAGTGCGCACACGTACCATCACGCCGTTATTTCGGGCGAGCAGAAACGGATACGGAAGAAATGCGGCAGCGCGCTCCAGTCCGGTGTTCGACAATCCTTCGGTGCGGATTTTGGCAGTCACTCCAATAACCGTAAACCAGGCGCGACTGCTGTCGAATGCGAGGCGAAAACGTTGTCCAACCGCATCGCCATTTTTCCAGAACCGTTTCGCCATCACTTCGTCAATAACCGCAACGCGCGAGCTGTCGCGCCATTCGCTGCTGTTGAACGTGCGTCCCCGAATTATTTTTGCGCCAAATGTTTCCGTCCAGTGTCCGGCAACACCTGTGTAGAATATGAACTGTTCTTTTCCCGCTTCAACATTATTGCCGTCGATGATGACTCCGTCTCCGGATCCTCCGTCGTCAAGCGGAACGAGATTCGATATCGTCGCCGCTTCAACATTCGGAATCGCCTCGATGCGACGCAGCAGATCTTCGACCGCAGCCACCTTCGCTGTTGAGCTGTCGTAACGTGTGCCGGGGAGATACACGCGCATCGACATGATCTTCGACGTATCAAAGCCGACGCCAGTATTTTGCAGTGCTGAAAACGAACGCATGAATAGTGACGCACCAACAAGTAACACCAGCGAGAGCGCAACTTCCGCGATCACCAATGCACTGCGCACTCGATTTTGTCGGGCATTACCCCCTGCGCCGCGTGCGCCATTCTTCAGTGTTTCGTGCAATCGCCCAGTCGATGATTGCAACGCCGGAACAATTCCAAACGCGATGCCCGTTAGCAGCGACACACCAATCGTGTACACCAATACCGTTCGATCAAGTTTGAACTGCATGTAGTACGGCATCGGATTCTCGGGCGGAAATGCCCGCACAATCATTTGCAGTCCTTCCCATGAAAGTGGGATGGCCACTATGCCCGCAATGCCCGCGAGAATGATTGCCTCGGTCAGCATCTGCCGGACAATGCGCAGGCGACTGGCACCCACCGCAGTCCGGATCGCGACTTCACGCTGACGTGCCGCGGCGCGTGCGAGCATCAGGTTGGCCACGTTCGCACACGCAATGAGCAGCACAAAGGTCACCGCCCCCATCATCGTGGAGGCGATGAGCGTGATTTCATCCTCCGCAAAAACTTCGCGCAGTGGAGCTGCATGGCCGACAAATTCCGAATTCGTCACGCCGTACTGCACATCCAGTCGCTTTGAAACAGTCGCCAATTCACGACTGGCCTGCTCGGCGTTGATGCCCTTCTTCAACCGGCCGATCATCTGGACCTGTCGCGATGCGCGCGAACTTGCTCCGTCCAGCGGTGCCAGTGGAACCCACAAGTCACTGGATTCGGGGAATTTGAACATTGGTTGCATCACACCGACGACCGTGTGCGGCAATGAGTTCACAGAAATCACCCGGCCAATAATTTTCGGATCGGATTGATACTGTCGACGCCATACCGCATCGCTGAGCAGCACTACACCCGGGGCACCAAGCTTGTCTTCATCGGCGCGAAACAGTCGGCCCAATTGTGTTTCGACGCCCAACATGCTGAAGAGATTCGCGGTAACGAGTTGCCCACTTAACCGAACAGGTTCTTCGCCTTCGGTGATGGCAAAACTTCGCCCCTCATATCCCGCGAGGTCGGTGAATGATTTTGTCTGGTCGCGCCAATCGGCGTAGTTCGAATACGAAACAGTGGCCTGTCCGCCATTCTTCGGATCCAGATCAGACACGTACACGAGCTGATCGGGATTCGTAAACGGAAACGGTCTCAGTACGATTGCATTGAAACACGAAAACAGCGTGGTGTTGGTAGCAATGCCGAGCGAAAGGCAGAGCACCGCAATGGCCGTGAAGGCGGGACTCTTTCGCAGTGTGCGAACCGCGAACTTCACGTCCTGCAGCAGCGTTTCCATGGAGGGGCCCATTAAAGACGAACAGGCGAACTACGGGAGGGTAGTTCGCCTGTACGGCTTACATATGCTTGCGGTTTCCCGCTTCGTCACACCCTCATAGCGCTTCAGCCCCCAGCGACGGATCCGTGCTTGCCGGTGGGTACTCCAATCTCCGTCATCTTGCGCAAATCGAGC
>JBDTTO010000447.1:0-3864 GCA_039930585.1 Gemmatimonadaceae bacterium | reverse complement strand
GTCGCGATCTGGACACTGACTGCTACGCCACGATACAAGAGCACAGCGACGCTGCGCATTGCGAGCAGTGCATCGGCCGCGTCTCCGCTGCTTGATCAGTTGCAGTCGGTTCCGGGAATTGGATTGATGGGCCTCGGACGCGACGAGCTGGAAACTGAAATTGGCATTCTGCGCAGTCGCCGTATTTCCGAAACTGTGTTGGATTCGCTGGCGTTGATGGTGCGCATTGCAAAGCCGGCGGGTGTGCGTGATTCCATTTTGACCGCGCACGCAACTGGGCCAAGCGACGTTGAAGGCACGCTGAAGTTCGTTCGCGCCACCGATGGTCGCTTTCAGGTGACGGCCGAGAAGTTGACCGGTGCGGAGTTGGGAACGTCCACCGTGGCGGCGGGAGATTCGCTGCGCATTGGACCGATTGTGTTGCGACTCGATGCCGCGCTGGCAAAGAGCAAACTTGCTGCATTTGATGTCCAACTGTTGCCACGTTTCAAAGCGCTCAAGCGTTTCGACGACTTGCTTGATATTCGCCAGCAGGAAGGCGGAAGTCGCCTCGTCGAAGTTGCGTATCAGGACAACGATCGCGTGCAGGCCGCGCGCGCCGTTGCACGCGTTGTACACGAATACGTCGCCTACACAAACGCGAACGACACGAGTGATGATCAGTTTCGCGCCGCCGAACTTGGACACGCGGTCGATAGTGTTTCCAAGGCACTCGCAAAATCCGAAGAACGCTTGAAATCGTACAAGGAAAATCAGAAAATCCTGATTCCCGACGAGCAAGCGTCGTTGCAACTCAAACGAATCTCGCTGGCGCGCACGACACTTGACGCGCTTGAAGTTGAGCACAACGCGCTGTCACGCATGCTTGCGCTCATCGAAAAGCGTTCGGAGGGTGGACGCACACCACAAGCTTATCGGCAACTCGCCACGTTCCCATCGCTGATTGCCAACAAGGCCATTCAGGATTATCTGGCCAATTTGGTTGAGTTGGAAAACACGCGCTCGGAACTCGGCTTGCGTCGTACGGCTGACAACGATGAAATCAAACAAGTCACTGCGCGCATTACGGAGCTGGAACAGCAACTGAATCGCGTAGGCACGCAGTACGAAGAAAGTCTCGAGCAGCAAATTTCTGTTGCAACCGCGTCAGTCAAGGACATGACCAGCGATCTCGACGTATTTCCGCGTCAGGAAATGGAATACGTGCGCCTGCTGCGTGATCGCACCATTGCAAATGAAGCGTTTATCATCCTGCAGAAACAGCTCAAGCAGGCCGAACTCAGTACTGCGCTACGCACGGAAAAAGTTCGCGTGGTTGATTCGGCGCGCGTGGCGAACGCAAAGGACGTCGAGTTCCCCAAGACCCTGGTTCAACTGGTGCTCGGCGCAATTCTGGGCATTGCTGTTGGTTTGACTCTCGCGTTTGGACGAGAGATTCTCGCCGGAACATCTGACCACGCCAGCACCAGAATGAACCAGAATAGCGGCTCCGAAAGCGCACCGTAAAAGACGCCGAACATGGCGACTGCTGCTACGAGCGGGCGATAAGGGCCTCTCTTCGTCAACGGAATTCCGATCAACAGCAGCAGTATGATAAAAGCGAAAATCCCGGCCTCTGCAAAAATTCCCACGTACGCCGAATGAAAATTTCCGTAACGACTTCCCGGAAAGAAATCCTGTAACACCATGTGGGAACTGCCGTAGCCCAAACCGTGCAGCGCTGCGCCCAGAGAGCGAGTCCCTGTATAAACGCCACGGAGTAGTAGATGCAGGTGGTCTTGTGACGAGCCCTCGGTCACTGTCAGTCGGTCAAGAATCGGCCCGAGCGTCGTCGCCAGAAAGTTGCGAGTATCCGGCGCGAGGAGCAGCACTGTTGTCAGCACGGCGACCACAGATGACATCGCGAACAGCAATCGTCGCGGCAGTTTGAAACCGCTTCCGCTCAACAGCAAAGCGCCAATTGCGCCACTCGCCGCAAGCACAGCAGAGCGCGATAAAGTCAGCAGCAGCATTACGCTTGCGAGCACCAGCCAACGCCATGCGCGCGCGCGATTGGTATCTCCCCGCGCAACGAGAAAGCCGAACAACACCAACAACATGCCGCCTCGATTCGCGTCTTCGACCATACCGGCCAGGCGTGGTAAAAATCCACCATACATGTACGGCGCCAGTCGCAGGATGCCCAGTGACGGGGGCAGTGTTGGCGGCAGGATTTTAAACAGCACCAGCACCGCCGCAATATTGAACGCGAGATAAATGCCGATTCCCCAACGCGCACCACGCGCAAAAATTGCGTCAAGGTCTTCGCGATCACGCGCCGCCGTCAGAACGAATAGCGGCGAAAACGTGAGAATCGCGAGAAGAACGACGCGAATTGCAGCGGTTGGCAAATCGCGACTCACGTAAACCGAGCCAACCGCCAGACTGAGCAACGTGAGCGCCAGCACGGTGAACGCGAGCGCGCCGCGCGGAAAAGTTATCACCGATCCATTGCGACGCCGACGCAGCAACTCAGCGATGAAGACGATCGGCGTAAGCACCAGATAAGGCGACAGTACAAACGGGCCGTTGGCACCCAACAGATTGATGCGATCCGCACCGATCAACGCCACCCACAGTGCGAGGAGACTCGTCATGCGCGTTGCCGGACAGCGTGTTGCATCTCAGTCGCGCCGGATTGTGAAAACGACATCGCGCGTCTGGCCGTTTACGAGGCTGATCCCATCAAGGAACGTGGTACCCGGACCTTCGGGCGAGTTGTATCCCGCGCGCGGCACGATGCGCACTCCGTATTCGGCGTTCACGAGCAGGTCGCTCATTGTCGCAAACCCATTGTCGTCCGTCACCACGTCGCGCACGAGTCCCTGTCCGGTGTATAAAACCGTGCGAATGTTCGCTACTGGCAACCCGATGTTGTCCATCACGCGAACGCGGACAGTTCCGCGCCCGATCTTCTTGACGTTGAGTTGCACATCAAGTGCGGTTCCGCGATGCACGCTGAGGTTGTCCTGAAATGTTGTCCCTCGGCCCTCGTCGGCGGTCCATCCCACGGGCGGGCGAATGCGCACACCGTAGTGGCCACACGCAAGCCGTGAAATGTTTCGCATGGCATCGGCGCCCAGTATTGAATCCTGCACGCCGAGATCTCCATAAAACGTCAGAAGCGTTCCCGGCACTGGAGACCCAGTGTCATCGCGCACTCGTACGTTGAGCGAACCTGCGCACAGTGCAAACTTGAACGACGCCGTATCGGTTGAGCCTTCATCCACAATGAACCCATCAACTGCCGGCAGCGGATTCTCCGCCGAATCGCGGTATGCGATAGATCGTTCAGCGAAAACTCCGTAGTTGCCAAACGGCACCGATGGAAAAACAAATGTTCCGTTGGCGTCGGTCGTGTTGTCCGCAACGGAGCCCTTAGACGAAAACAGAATTACGCGGATTCCGGAAATGCCGGAACCATTGGCATCCAGCACGCGCGCAGTAATTGCCCCCTGTCCCGTTTTCAAGAAGCTGAACGCAAATGAGAGTTTGTCGGCTGGGTTAAGGATGATCTGATCGCGCACGCTTGAATCCGCGCCACCGACTTCGTCGTAACCGCGATAGCCAGTCGGCGGAGTTACGCGCAGTCCATACAAACCATCGGGCACGTTCACAAACGTGTATGCACCGGTGCTATCGGCTGTCGCGTAGCCCATGGGTCGCTGTCCCGTGTACAGCAGAATCTTCGCACCCGGAATTGCAGTTCCGTTTTCTAAGGATGTAATCAATCCCGTGATCGTTCTCTCCTGTGCCCGAAGTACTCCCACGAACGAGCAAAGGATCATTAATACGAGCAACAAATTCTTTTTCATAACAATTATG
>JBDTTO010000446.1:0-3876 GCA_039930585.1 Gemmatimonadaceae bacterium | reverse complement strand
AAGTGTATTGCTGGGGCATGAACGGAAACGGTCAGCTTGGCCAGACACTGACCAACGGAAGCGTCACTCCAATTCGTGCGGGTGGAACGTTGCTGGCATCGGAAGTGAGCGCCGCGAATATCGCGACAGGATCAGCAGCATTCACGTGTGCCGAGTCGAAGGATCGGCTCACGACGTACTGCTGGGGGCGCAACGACCTCGGCCAGTTGGGCAACGGTACAACAACCAGCGATGTCGCAGTGAACAGCGCGCCGTCGATTGTCGTTGGGCAAAAGCCGCTGCCCGTGATTCAGGTGCCGATCGTCAACGGTCGATAACACGCTCGCAATAGCTACGTCGCTACTTCTGCAGCGGCGGCAGCTTGCCCTCAAGTTCCTTGAACACCTGCGCAACGGCGATTGGGGCCTGCTGCTCGGACAAAAACCAGTCTTTGTACGGGCCCCAGTTCGCTTGCTTCGTTGCATCGGCCGCGGTTAATCCAAGCGCGTGCAAACGCGTCGCTTCCGCAATCACGGCCTTGAGGGCATCGCGAAACGTGATGAGTTCTTCACGCGACACTTTGTTCTCTTCGATAAATCCGTGCCCCGGCACATACCGACCAACGTTCATCGCGAGCGCCTTGTCAACGGTGGCAACCCACTCACTGGGATACGCCGATCGCATCGCGGGAAACACACGATTGAGATACACCTCACTCATGAAGAGAATGTTCTCTTTCGGCAAATGCACCACCAGGTCTCCACCGGTGTGCGCGCGCCCAAGGTTCAGCACATTCACGGTGATGCCGCCGACATCAATCGTTTCCTTGTCGCCCGTCATGGCCGGCGTGTTCGCAATCGCCGAATCTTTTGCGAGTTGTGATTTTGAAAACGCACTGACGACGTAAGTAATACCTTTGGGCAACACGGAATTTCCCGCCGTGTGATCACCGTGATCCGAACCCACTACGTACCACTTGATGGGTTGCGTGGTGACCGTTTTTATCTTGTCGAGCATCGTCTGCATTTGCGCAACGCTGCCCTGCCCGTCCGCGATCAACACGCCTTTGGTGCCAACAACAATCATCGACACCGTCGTGAACCCCGGATTCCGAATTTCTTCGTAGCCGTACACGTTGTTGGCGAGTTTGATGAGCCGAGGAAACTCGGTGAGCTTGAGGCCCCGCTTTTCCGGATACGCCGTGCGCTCTTGCGCAAATGTGTTCGTGCTCGCCGCGGTGCCAAGCATTGCGATGGCCGATGCCAGCACGAATGTGCGGCGAGCCAGAATTCGAATGTGAGATTTCATGCCTTATTGTACGGCCGAGCCACGGCCTTTGCTGGCGTGGTCCACTATCGCATCAGGACCGCGCGTGGTGAAACGAAAAACGGGCGCCCTCGCGGACGCCCGTTCTGTCAATCACCGCATTGTTAGTTCGTTGCGGGCGCCGCACTCACATCAGACGCATTGATCGTCACCTTGCGCGGCGCCACCGTCGCCAACTTCGCGACTTTCACCGTCAACACGCCATTCGCATGCGAAGCCGTGATGCTCGCCACGTCCGCCGTTTTCGGCAACCGCAGCTGACGCTCGAACGACTTCGCCGAACGTTCGGCAAACAACGCGCGCGTGCCTTCGGACAACGTACGCGCGGGCAACGTTCCCTTCACCAGAAGCGCTCCATCCTGCGCGGTGACTTCCAACTGGTCCGCGGCAAATCCCGGCACTTCAAACTCCATCACAAATCCGTTCGCATCTTCATAACCGTTCGCGGCCGGCACAAATGACGGACTGGTGCGAACCGGCACGTCATCGCGCAACAAACGCTCGATTTCACGACGCATCGAATTAGTGGCCTGTGCAGGATTCATGGAAACAGTAACAAATGACATGGTCTTACTCCTGAAGTGTTCGTGACAGCAATGCCACGTGATTTGGTTGATTGGCCACCGCAGGCGTACATCGGATTAACGGGATGTCACCCGGGGCTCGTAGCCGATGGGAGTGGCAACCGTCGTGCCGAATTCATGCTGCCAAACTGACCATTTCGCGGGCACACAATCGGCCCTGAAGCCTTGCTGGCGCGCCACAAGCTGTCGATTGGGCACACTGGGCTGCCAATGCGACTCAGTCCCGGCCACGCGGCGCCGGCGGCAACGTGCCCTTGTTCGCAATCGCTTTGTTGATGGCACTGATCGTCGTCTCGGTCCGGAACGCCACCACTTCCTTTGCCCACTCGAGATTCTTTTTCTTGTCGGTAAGCGACACGCCGTTGATAGTCGCCTTGCCGGCTTTGATACGTTGCTCGAGTCGTACCGAATTCGGATCGTCAATCAGCATGTTGAACGTGATTTCCGGGTCGTCGTGCAGACCATCGGACTTGCCGACCTTCAATCCCTTTTCTTCCAGGTGCTTCGAGACACCGGCGTAGTCGTAGTATTCCTGAATGTGCGCGACCAGTGGGGTGCCACCCCATTTCCTGTTCAGCGAGTCAGCAATCGCGCGCTGTCCGGGCTGATTGCCGCCGCTGTCGCCAATCAGAAAAATCTGAGTGAAGCCATGCACTTTGAGACTGCTCACAATGTCGTACAGAATTGAGCGAAACGTGTCTTCGCGCATGCTGATCGTTCCCGGGCTCCCCATGTGAACCGTTAACGGAGCGTCAAAACTGCCTTCCGGCACAAACTTCACGATGGGTGCGCACAACGCATTTCCCATCTTGCGCGCAATCGCTTCGCAGTTCGCATGCAACACAAAATTGTGTTTGCCACTCGCCAGCCACGGTCCGTTCGGTTCCATGCCGCCAGTGGCGATAATGGCCGTCGTTTTCCCGGCTTTCAGCGCGTCGCGAATATCCATCCATGTCATGTCTTCCATCCACACCGTGTTCGGCGCAGGCAGCGGATTGACGGCATCCGGACAATTGTAAGGATTCGCGCTACAGTTGCCGCCGCCCATGCTTGGCGGGCCTGGCGGGCCACCTCGTCCACCGCCACGACCGCCTGCTGGTGGAGTGGGATCCTGGGCCGACAACACAGTGGCTCCGGCTATAGACGCGGCTAATACCGCGGCCAGCATTCTGGACGTCTTCATAAGAACTCTCTCCATCGGGGCGGGATACAGCGAGCCGCTTTTGAGGCAAACACTCAACGTGCGGCCTACGGGGCGAGTATGTAGATAGAGTTTGTGCCCCCCGAAGGAAAGCCGCCAGAGTCGACGCCGTTCAACTGACTCGCCCCGTGGCAACGAATGCGACAGCACTCCATTTTTCCTACCCATGAACACACCCCGCTTCGCGATTTCTGCTGCACTTGCCTGCGCCCTGGTTTTCCCGGGTGCAGTACACGCACAATCCCCTGCGCCGGCTAAACTCTCGCGCGACGAGATCAAATCCATGGCCGTCGTGCAGGCCGCCATTCTGATCGTCGAAGACTCGGTGGGCCGAGAGTTGACGGCGCAGAAAAACAAGAAAGACGAATCGCAGGCCGAACTTCGCGAAAAGATGCGCACGCAGGTTGGCGCGATTCTCAAAAAGAATTCGATGTCCGACTCCGCATTCCAGCGTCGTCGCTTCATGATTTCGACGGACGGCGAATCGCGCAAACTGTTTGATTCGACCCTTGCCGTTTTGACCGGCGCTCCGCTTCCGGGTCAGGTGAGGTTGGTTGCGTCAGGACCAGTCGTTCCAGTTCCGGCGACTGCGGCTGGCGTACACATCGGGCACGTGGTGAACAGCTTTGGAGACACGCCGGACAAATGGGGTTTTCTCCCAACCGCGCTCGCTGAACAAAAGGTCGCTGCGCAACACGCCGCGTTGGCCATGCGTGCGCCAACCAATCTCGCAATGCTCCAATTGCATGCGGGTCACATCATCAACGCGCTCGATCCAACAATCGT
>JBDTTO010000445.1:0-3878 GCA_039930585.1 Gemmatimonadaceae bacterium | reverse complement strand
TCGATCAGATCGAACTCATTGCCGGTGAATTCGGATTCCAGGCCGTCAAGGAATCTGATTACGCCGCTGATCTCACCGAAGGAAAAGAAAAAGATGCGGATGAAGATCTGCGTCCGCGTCCTCCGGTCGTCACCATCATGGGTCACGTCGATCATGGTAAGACGTCGCTGCTCGATTACATCCGCAAAGCCAACGTGGTTGCCGGCGAAGCGGGCGGAATTACGCAGCACATCGGTGCGTATCACGTGTCGTTGCCCAACGGTCGTCAGATCACGTTCCTCGATACACCAGGTCACGAAGCGTTTACCGCGATGCGTGCACGTGGTGCTCAGGTTACGGACATTGTCGTGCTCGTAGTTGCGGCCGACGATCAGGTCATGCCGCAAACGGTCGAAGCCATTTCCCACGCGAAGAGCGCGGGTGTGCCAATGATCGTGGCCATCAACAAAATCGATTTGCCGGCAGCCAACGTCGAGAAAGTTCGACAGGAACTGTTGCAACACGAAGTCGTGCTCGAAGAGTTCGGTGGTACAACACTCGCCACTCCGATTTCTGCAAAGAAGGGAACGGGCGTTGCTGAACTGCTTGATCAGATTCTGCTGCAGGCCGACATTCTCGAGCTCAAAGCGAATCCAAATCGCCCGGCAATTGGTACCGTGGTTGAAGCGCAGCTCGATCAGGGCAAGGGACCGGTCGCGACGATTCTCGTCAAGAACGGTACGCTCAAGGTTGGCGACGACTATATCTGCGGCATCTACTCTGGTCGTGTCCGTGCATTGCACGACGAACGCGGCAAGACGGTCAAGAGTGCAGGGCCTGCGATTCCAGTGCAGCTGCTTGGTCTGTCCGGCGTTCCAATGGCGGGTGACGAACTCGTCGTGGTGGCCGATGCGGCTGCAGCGCGTGAAATCGCGCAGCGTCGTGAACGTCTCAATCGCGAAGCGAACAGTCGTCGCACAACACGCGGCAACATTTCGCTCGAAGATTTCATGTCGCAAACCGCCGCTGGACAAAAGCGTCAGTTGCGACTGGTCATCAAAGCCGATCAGGGCGGTCCGGCCGAAGCGTTGGCCGATTCACTCGGACATCTCAGCAACGCCGAAGTCACGGTGGAAATCATTCACCGCGGCGTTGGTGCGATCACCGAAACCGACATCCTGTTGGCGAAGGCGTCAGGCGCCGTCATCATCGGCTTCCATGTGCGCCCGGACAACAACGCGCGTGCTGCGGCCGAACGCGAAGGCGTCGAGATCAAGTTGTATCGCATCATTTACGAAGCGGTCGCCGACATGAAGCTTGCGCTCGAAGGCATGCTGCGTCCGGAAAGCCGCGAAGTGGTGTACGGCGAAGCCGAAGTGCGCGAGGTGTTCAAGGTCGCGCGTATCGGCACCATCGCTGGTTGCTCCGTGCGCAGCGGTACGATCAATCGCAAGGGACGCGTTCGTGTCATTCGCGACAGCGTTGAGATATACGATGGCAACATTGCGTCACTGCGTCGTTTCAAGGACGACGTGCAGGAAGTGAAGGAAGGCTACGAGTGCGGTATCGGCGTAGAGAACTTCAACGACCTCAAGAACGGTGACGTGATTGAGTGCTACCGCACCGAAGAAGTCGCGCGTACGCTCGACCAGATGGCTCGCGGCAATTGAGGAAATAACATGGCCGGGGACACGAGACGTTCCGAGCGGGTGGCTGCGGCCATCCGCGAGGAAGTCGCGACGTTTCTTCGGGTAGGCGCGAAGGATCCGAGGTTGAAGGGATTCGTTACGGTTACCGAAGTCGAAGTCACGCGCGATTTGCGACACGCCAATGTGTTTGTCAGCGTCCGGGGTTCGGACGCTGACACCAAGGCAACGTTTGAAGGACTGAATAGCGTGGCCGCGCATCTGCGGTCACTGCTCGGAAAATCACTCGGCCTGCGCAACGCACCCGAAGTGCACTTCAAAGCCGACCAATCGGTCGCGTATGCGGGCCGCATTGAAGAACTGCTCGCGCAAGTGCGCGACGAAACACCGCCCGCTCCCGCTGTCGACGACAGCGCGAAGGAAGTCGCGCCCGAGGAATAGTGAACGGCATGTTGTTGGACGGCATGTTGTTGGTCGACAAACCGGCGGGTGTGTCTTCACACGATATCGTCGCACGTGCGCGTCGGGCGGCTCGCACAAAGCGCGTCGGTCACGCGGGCACGCTTGACCCGTTCGCAACCGGATTGTTGGTGCTCGCGGTTGGACAGGCGACGCGCTTGTTGCCGTATCTCGACGCCGAACCCAAAGTGTACGAAGCACGATTTCGATTTGGTTTTGAAACCGACTCGGACGACGCCACGGGTTTGCAGACATTAACGGCTCCACTTCCCGATTGGGAACAACTCAGTGTCGCAGTCGCATCGCTCACGGGCGCAATTCAGCAGATCCCGCCGTCCTATTCGGCCAAACATGTCGATGGCGAACGGGCTTATAAAAAAGCGCGTCGCGGTGAAGATGTCGCGCTCAAACCCGTCGACATTGTCGTGCACGAGTGGCGCATTGTTTCGCACACCCCCGATTCGATTGACGTTGTGATCACGTGCAAAGGTGGCACGTATGTGCGCGCGCTCGCGCGTGATCTCGGACGTGCCCTCGGCAGCGCCGCTCACTGCGAAACGCTGCGTCGCTTGCAGAGCGGCCGATGTGATGTCGCAAGTGCCGTTGACGCCGCTGCGCTCGAACGCGGCGCAATTGCTGACGGCGTGGTGTCACTGATATCGCCGTTGCAGGCAATTCAGGAAATGACACACGTTGTGATTGATGCCAATGCCGAAATCGATGTCCGTCATGGCCGAAGCATTCCATCGGTCGATGCTGGCGCGCGCGCGGTGCTGCTTGGAGATGATCAGCGCATCATCGCCATCGCCAATCGCACCGAAACAGATCGGTGGCAACCGAAAGTTGTGCTTCCGCTTGGTGAGGTCGAATGAATGTGATCGAGCGCGACCTTGATTCGGGCTTACCCGAAAACGTGCAAGCCACTGTGTTAACCGTCGGCACTTTTGACGGCATGCATCGCGGACACGTGGATTTGCTCACGCGCGTGGTGTCGCACGCGCGTGAACGCGGACTACCGAGTTTGCTCGTGACGTTTGATCCGCATCCGCTCGAAGTCGTTAATCCGCAAGCCGCACCACCGTTGCTGACGCTGCACGATGAAAAGCTGGAAGTGCTCGCTGAAACAGGAATCGATTACCTCGCGGTGCTGCCGTTCACTCCAACGCTTGCGAGTTACGACGCCGAAACATTTGTCGATCGCGTGCTGCGCGCGCGGTATCGTTTGTCCGAACTTTTCATAGGACACGATCACGGTTTTGGTCGCGGACGCATGGGTGACAAAAGCGTCTTGATCGAGCTTGGGCTTCAGCGCGGTTTTGGCGTTACGGTGCTGCCACCCGTCGAAGGCAACGACGGACATCCGGTGTCATCAACCGGCATTCGCCGCGCGGTCGCGGGCGGCGACCTGGCACGAGCCGCAATGGGACTTGGGCGGCCGTACTGTGTGAGTGGACGCGTTGTCGGCGGTGATCAGCGCGGTCGCATCCTCGGCTACCCGACGCTCAACATCGATCCGCCGCCGGCGCGCAAACTGCTACCCCCCGACGGCGTGTATGCTGTTCGCGTGCAAACGCCTCAGGGACCGTTCGGCGGCATGGCCAACGTTGGCCCCCGACCGACATTCGGCGACCACACGCGCCGCATCGAGGCCCACGTTTTCGACGCCTCGGAAAACTGGTATGGAGCGCACGTCCGGCTCGACTTCATCGAGCGACTGCGCGAAACGCGCACATTTGCCGGTTTTGAGGCGCTTCAAGAGCAACTCGCCCGTGACGAAGCACTGGCCCGAGCGAC
>JBDTTO010000444.1:0-3886 GCA_039930585.1 Gemmatimonadaceae bacterium | reverse complement strand
CGGGGCGCACGCTCCGCGGCAAGTAACAGGAGATCAACCTATGAACGTCCTGCTAACCAACGTGGGCACCGCAGCCGTTTTCGCCGGCCTTGGATTCGTACTGCTGATGATCGGTTTCGTGATCATCGATTTGTTGACGCCCGGCAAACTCTGGGATGAAATCGTCAACAAGCACAACAACGCCGGCGCGATTCTCATCGGATCGGTCGCCATTGCCATGGGCATCATCGTCGCGGCGGCGATTCACTAGTTGATCGCGCTCGCGCGTGACCTCGTTGTAAGCAGCAGACACATCGCGCGCGAATTTTCGTTGCGGGGAATGTCGAGCGCGGGCATGACATTTGTGGGTGTCGCGCGTGCAGAGCATTAAATGAGCATCGCGCTGTTTGTGTCGGTCTGCCTGATTGCAGCGTGCGGATTGATCTACGAACTCGTGGCCGGCGCTCTGGCGTCCTACCTTCTGGGCGATAGTGTCACACAGTTCTCCACCGTCATCGGCACATATCTGTTTGCGATGGGCATTGGCAGTTGGTTGTCACGCTACATCGTGCGAGGCGTCGTGTCGCGGTTTGTGCAGGTGGAACTGCTGGTTGGTGTGATTGGCGGATTTTCGTCGATGGTGCTGTTTCTGTCTTTCGCATACACCAGCGCATTCAGGCCGGTGTTGTACGGAACGGTATTGTCGATTGGTACGCTGGTTGGACTCGAAATCCCGCTGCTGATGCGCATTCTGCGCGATCGATTCGAGTTCAAGGACGTCATCGCGAATGTATTGACATTCGACTACATCGGTGCGCTGGGCGCGTCTTTGCTGTTTCCGCTGTTGTTGGTACCGAGAATGGGGCTCGTACGTTCGGCGCTGCTCTTCGGATTGGTGAATGTATTAGTCGCGTTGTGGAGCATTCATTTGTTTCGCGACGAGCTACCCAATCGACGTCCGCTGCAAGTCCTCGCGCTTGCCGTAATTGCTCTGCTCGGCGCCGGATTCTGGAAAGGGCAGGCGATTACTTCGTTGGCCGAAGACGGCATGTACGCCGACGAAGTTATTCTCGCCAAGGACACACGTTATCAACGCATCATCCTGACCAATTGGAAGGATGACATGCGACTGTACCTCAACGGACATCTGCAGTTCGCGTCGCGTGACGAGTATCGCTATCACGAATCACTGGTGCATCCCGGACTTGCCGCGCGCGGCGAAAAAGCGCAGGTGCTGGTGCTCGGTGGCGGCGACGGTCTCGCGGTGCGTGAAATACTGAAGTATCCCGACGTGCAACATGTAACGCTCGTGGATCTTGATGCCGAGATGACCAAATTGTTCGAGACGCACCCTCGGCTCACCGCACTGAATGGCAACTCGCTGACCAACGGTCGCGTGAAGGTTATTAACGCAGACGCATTTACGTGGCTCGATTCGACCGCGACCAAATACGATTTTGTCGTGATCGACTTTCCGGATCCGAGCAACTATCACGTAGGCAAGTTGTTTACGAGTGCGTTTTATCGCCTTGTGACGCAGCATCTCGCGCCGGAAGGATTGATCGTGGTGCAGGCCACATCACCCATGTTTGCTCGGCAATCATTCTGGAGCATCGTCACTACGCTAAAAGCCGCGGGCTTGGAAACGTGGCCGTATCATGCGTACGTGCCAAGCTTTGGTGAATGGGGTTTCGTGCTGGCGGGCCGTGGCGGATACAAGCTGCCGACCGCGCTCCCCTCCGGTTTGAGATATCTCACGGCGAACGCGTTGCCATCGTTGTTTGATTTTCCAACCGACATGGCGCGTGTTGACGCGTTGCCCAACCGTTTGAATGACCAGGTGCTCGTGCGGTACTACGAACACGAGTACGACGCTATCAATCGCTAGCTTTGTCAACACGTCGCGAGTTTCTGGCGGCGCTCGCATTCGCGCCCGCGCTGGTTGGACTGACACGCAAAACCGATCGCGTTGTTGCGGGCGGTTTCGTTGACGACGACAGCACTGTCGGTCATCAACTGCGTGACGGCGCTGCCTCTACAGGTGCACGCGAACAACGAACGACTTCCGTTGCGATTGTGGGCGGCGGAATGGGTGGACTATCCGCTGGCTGGCGACTCGACAAACTCGGGCTGCGCGATTGGTTGTTGCTGGAGCTCGGAAATGAAGTTGGGGGCAATGCGCGTGGTGGACAGAACGAAGTCAGCAAGTATCCGTGGGGCGCGCACTATGTACCTGTGCCCGGAAAGAACGCCGTACACGTGCGTGAATTATTTCGCGAACTCGGCTTGCTGGATGCAGAAGGCAATTGGGATGAGCGCACGTTATGCCACAGCCCTCAGGAACGGTTGTGGCAACACGGTCGCTGGCACGAGGGACTCGAACCCGTTGACGGTCTTCCGCGATCAGAACGCGATCAGTTTGCTCGCTTTGATGCGTTGATGAACGAGTGGCGCGCAACCGGCGCGTTTCAGGTGCCAACGGGTGATGTAAAATTCAATCAACTGAATACGTCGCTGCAACAGAAATTGCGCGCGCTTGATGCGCAGTCAGCGGACAGTTGGATGAAAGCGCAGGGATTTAACTCGCGCGCACTGCGCTGGTGGATGGAATACGGAACGCGTGATGATTACGGCGCATCTTTACAACAGGCCAGTGCGTGGGCCGCGGTTCACTACTTCGCGGCGCGCGAAGCGGATGAACAAGGTCCGCTCACGTGGCCCGAAGGCAATCACTGGATCGTGAAGCAACTCGCGGCACGCGCAGGTGCACGTGCAATCACTGGCGCGCCAGCGTATCGCGTTGAACGACGTGGCAACAAGTGGTTGGTTCGCACGCCGAAGTTGGACGTCACGTGCGACGCCGTCATTTGGGCGGCACCACTGTTTGTAATGCCGCATGTCGTGGCCGACGTGAAATTGCCGGTCACGACGGAGTATGCACCGTGGGTTGTTGCAAACGTGACGCTCGATCACTGGCCGGCGGAGCGTGGTGCGCCGGCATCGTGGGACAATGTTATTTACGACAGCGCTTCACTGGGCTACGTGGTTGCGACACATCAACAGCTCGGTGAGACCGGGCCGCGCACTGTATGGACATGGTACCACGCGGTCGTTGATCGTTCGTCGGTTGATGGACGAAAGTGGTTACAGGACACGCCGTGGACGTGGTGGCGAGACTACATCCTGGCCGATCTCGCGCGCGCTCACGTGGACATTCGCGACGCCGTTTCACGGATAGATGTGCGCCGGTGGGGGCACGCGATGGCCCGGCCCGTTCCCGGAGTGCTTGGCCGAGTGGCCCAGCTCAGCCATTGGAAGCCGGGCCCCCGTTTGTTTGTGGCGCACGCGGATCTGAGTGGCCTCTCTTTATTTGAGGAGGCGCAGTGGCACGGGGTGCAAGCGGCCAACGCCGCGGTTGCTGCTTTGCGGGGATGAGGCGTCTGTCGTTCAGCCCAGACTGAACGCCTCTTTACTTCGTCTTAATGCGCGAATGTCTCATTGCAAAACCATATAGGGACGGAGCTTACGTAAGTTGGGACGACCCGGTTTCAGCGGCAGATTGGTGTGATTTTGCTCAACGAAATTTATGGTAATGCGTCTATGGGGGACCGCGTCACGAAGTTCATGAACGCGACCTTAACGCTTTGTTCCGGTTCCCGTCTAACTCGCTTGTGAAAACCTTACGATTCCTGGCCCTCGGGGCCCTGCTGCTTTTCATCGGTGCGTCGGCTGTGTCTGTCGCTGCGAAACCGATTGCCGCTCAGTCGGTTGATATTATTCGCGGTCGGGTGCTTGGCGCTGACACCACACCTGTTCAGGGTGTGCTTGTCGTAGCGACCACACTTACCGGCGACAACACACGTCAATCGCGCACCGACAAGAATGGTCGGTACACGATCACGTTCCC
>JBDTTO010000443.1:0-3911 GCA_039930585.1 Gemmatimonadaceae bacterium | reverse complement strand
GTGATTGGCGCGAAGCGTGTAAACCTCACGCCCGAAGAAGCGAGAGACCTTGCCCGCCGTGCGGTCAAATTCAAGAATGATCGGGGACGCCTGCCTTCACTCACGGCCGCCGACCCGTGAGAAAAACGCATGGCCGAAGGCGTCGCGTTTCTGGCGCGGATGAAAGCGGAGTCGAAGGGTGGCTAAGAAGTTCACGGACGAAGATGACGAACTGCTGGACGAACTCGGCGTCGAAGTCGAAGCTGAGAAGTCCAGCACGCACTCGGCAAAGGAAGAACGCATTATCGCCGGCTTCGAGGAAATTCAGCGATGGGTCGACGAACACGGCCGCACGCCGCGGCATGGTGAAACCGGAGACATTTTCGAACGCCTCTACGCGGTGCGGCTTGACCGTATCCGTGTGTTACCCGACTGTCGTACGCTTGTCGAACCGATGGACCGGCAGGAACTGCTGACGGCCGATGCGACGTCCGCAGTGGACGCGGTGGCCAATCTCGATGATGACGCTTTGCTCGCGGAGTTGGGTGTCGAAACCGCCTCGGTGGGCGACATCACGGAGCTCCGGCACGTGCGTTCCGTCGCCGACAAGCGTGCCGCGGAAGAGATTGCCAACCGTGAGAAGTGCGAGGACTTCGAGCAGTTCCGTCCGGTCTTCGAGAAGGTGCAACGCGAGCTGGACAACGGTGCGAGGGCTACGCGGCGGTTCGAACGCAAGTCCGAGATCGAGCAGGGACGCTTCTACATCCTTAGCGGGCAGAAGGCGTACGTCGCTTCGATGGGCGAGTCATACATCAACGAAAGCGGTAATCGCGATGCCCGCCTTCGCGTGATTTTTGATAACGGGACCGAGAGCAATCTGCTCATGCGTTCGCTGCAGAAGGCGTTGCAGCAGGACCCGAGCGGACGTCGCGTTACCGAGGAATCACTGGGGCCGCTGTTTGGTGGTGATCGCGTCAAGGATCATGCAGGAACGCCGAGCGGTACGATTTATGTGCTGCGCAGCAATCTCGATCATCCGTTCGTGAACGCGAACCGGGAAATACTGCATAAGATCGGTGTAACCGGCAACGACGTTGACCGGCGCGTCGGCGATACGATGGTCGACCCGACGTATCTCATGGGCGAGGTCGAGACGGTGGCGGTGTATCACCTCTTCGATCTCAATCGCACCAAGCTCGAAGCGTTGATTCACCGGCTGTTCGCGTCGGCGCGTGTGGATATTGAAATTCCGGATCGGTTTGGCAACATGGTGCGGCCGAAGGAATGGTATCTGGTGCCGCTGTTTGTGATTGATGAGGCGATTGAGCGATTCCAGGATGGATCAATTGTTAACTTCGCTTACGACCACCATGCGGCGCGCATGGTACAGGTGGTGGCACGAGGCTGAAGGCGATTCAATTTTCGTTCGCGAATGGCGTTGGGAACGCAGCGCGTGAAGGGCGGAGCAAAGCCACAGTGAATGTGCGCTCGGCGTTGGATGTAATCACGGCTCATTCACTCCGTACGCCTTGAGTGGAAGCCGAAACACTTCACAGCACCGCCCACCACGGCGCCGCAAGAATTCCGCTCTGCAGCATGATTATGCGAGGGTCCGCACTCAGCAGCACACCGCGTGAGGCGTTCGCATGGACTTCACGGAATTTTTGTAAATGCCGCGTGTCGCGCGACGCAACTTGGTCTGCACCCTTGGTCTCCACCGGCAACACCTGCCCCGCTTCCTCAAGCACAAAATCAACTTCCTGCTGACTCGCAAGCCGCCAGTGATGCAATCCGCGATCACTGCTCAGATCTTTCCAAACGCATAAATCCTGTGCGATCAATGTCTCCAAATGAAATCCAGTGGGTTCACGCTCTCTCGCTGCCGCCATTGCCAGTGCTGAGTCAATCATGAACAACTTCGGCGCCTTAATGACTCGCTGTGAAGCGTTGCGCGAATATGGTGGGACGGTCTCGATGAGATAGCTGCGCGAGAGCGCATCCACCCATCGACGCACCGTGCTTACCGGAACGCCCAATTCGTTTGAAAGCGACGAGTGATTGAGCTCTTGCCCGGTGCGCGCAGCAACGACGCGCAGAAACGATTCGAAACGATCACTTGAATCGACGCCGATAACTTCGCGAATGTCGCGACTGGCGAATACCTCGACATAGTCGTTCAGCAATCGCTGCCGTTGTTCGGGGCGAGCGGCCAGAACTCGTGGAAAGCCACCGCTCTTGGCGATTTCACGCCAGGCAAGAGGTCCATTCAGTTCCGCGCGTCGGTGTAGCTCGTCGAGAACGGCACTTTCATCGGCGCCAAAGAGAAATGACCATCCGTCGTACGTGTCGCTGTATCGCAGTTCGCTCAGTGTGAGCGGGCGGAGAGTTCGATACGCCGCTCGGCCCAAAAGTGACTCACCAACTCCATCGCGGACAGTTGGTTGGTTCGACCCGCTCAAGAGATATCGACCCGGTCGCTTTTCGCGGTCAACAATGGCTTTGATAGCCAGGAACAGTTGTGGCGCACGCTGCGCTTCATCGATGAAACATCCACTTTCTCCAGCGTCAGCCAATAACCCCTCTGGATCAGATTTTGCCTGCTCAAGCGAGTCCCGATCGTCGAGGTTGATTGTCTTCATGCCGCGCCCATCGGCGATTCTTTGGCATAGTGTGCTTTTTCCAACCTGCCGAGCCCCCATTACGGCTACGACGGGATACAGCTGGAGATCCGCCTCCAGGGATGGACCGAGGAGGCGAGGATAGGTGACTGTTGCGGAGGGCCAAGAAGACGTTATATTGTTCATCAACGGTCAATATAACGCATATAACGAATATGGCAAACGATCATTCCACCGACGAAGTCATCCTTTTCCTTCAGCACGCTGGTGAGCGGGGCATGATACCCGCAGCCACTGTCCAGGCTTTGGCGGTCGCCAGTCGCAATGTGTTCGGAATTCTCTCGGCCAACGAAAAGAAAGACGTGCGCATCCTCAAGATGGATGACGTCATCAAACGCTTTATGAACAAACGGGCGAAAGAATTCAATCCGACATCGCTCAAAGAGTATGGTCGGCGTACAAAGAAAGCGGTGGATCTATTTACCGCATGGCGCAAGGACCCTTCGAACTTCAATGTGAAGACTCGCACCACATCACGAACAACAGCAACAGGCCAAGTAAGTCAAACTGGGCCACACACAACTGGTAACGCATCCGTACACGAATATTCAAAACCGGACATCGGAATCCCTTCCGGGAACGGGTACGAAACGACTGTGCCCGTTCGCGCCGGGCATCTCGTAACCATTTCCAATATCCCGACCGACCTTACAAAAGCTGAAGCGGAAAAGTTGGCTGGCTTAATTCAGATGCTCGCTGTAAAGTAGGCGATGACAACCAATGCACTCTGGCAAATCGATCCTGATTCGAAGAACAAATTTGAAGCCGCGCTGAAGAGTGCAGGGCCCCCACAACGCGAATGGGCCGCGCTCCGCCGCGACGCTGAACAACTCGCATTAATGCCCGCGTTCGAGCAATTGATTACGCTCGACATGAATCGAATTGAAGAACTGCCGCATCAAATCCGCGTGGCGCAACAAGTCCTGCAAGCACCAATGCATGGACGTGCAATTCTCGCGGACGAAGTCGGACTCGGCAAGACCATCGAAGCCAGCATCATTCTGAAGGAGTTGGCAGTTCGCGGTCTCGCGCAGCGCATACTTATTTTGACTCCCGCATCGCTCGTGACTCAGTGGTGCGAAGAACTGCACGAAAAATTCGGGGAGACATTTAATCCCATCGAAGTACCAGGTTTCGGGGGTCACGTCATCACAAATCGCGCAAGCGCCTTTGACCAAAGCAAAACCGCCCAACCTGTCGAAGCGCTGGGCGGTGTTGCAAACTACACAAGCAAGAAGCGAACTCGCTTACTTC
>JBDTTO010000442.1:0-3914 GCA_039930585.1 Gemmatimonadaceae bacterium | reverse complement strand
CGTTCCGGTTGCGAACACCGACTACAACTCGGCCAGTGCGGCCAACGCCAACGGTGGATACGATTTCGGAAACGCCATTCGCGATCTCAATCCCGATGACATCGCGTCCATTACGGTGCTCAAGGGCCCGAATGCTGCAGCACTCTACGGATATCGCGCTTCCAACGGCGCGATTGTTGTAACCACGAAATCCGGACGCGGCGCTGTGCAGGGCACGCACACGACGTTCAGCAGCTACTACACATTTGACTCGTTCTCACGTCTGCCAAAGTATCAGAATCAGTATGGGCAAGGCGCCGGTGGTGAGTTCGAATTCGTTGATGGCGCCGGCGGCGGAACGCAGGATGGCAATGATCAATCCTACGGTCCCAAACTCGACGGCACATTGCGCAATCAATTCAACGGCGCAAACCTGCCGTGGGTCGCGCATCCGAACAACGTAAAGGACTACTTCCAGACAGGTGGCACACTCACCAATAATTTGTCGATCACATCAGTTGGCCAGCAGGCGTCAGTTCGCCTGTCACTCGGCAACGAACAGGTGCGCGGAATCATTCCCAACAGTTCGTTGGGTAAAACATCCGTTTCGCTGAACGCCGATGTGTCGTTGAACGACAAGATCAGCGCTGGTGGCACCATTCAGTATGTCCAGAACAAGGGCATCAATCGTCCAGGTACCGGTTACAACGTGTCACCGCTTGAACAGTTCATCTGGTTTGGACGTCAGGTCGACACCGATGTACTGAAAGCCAAACAGTTCGACGAAAACGGCAACCTGTTCAACTGGAACTACAACTTCCACAACAATCCGTACTGGTTGCAGAAGGACAACCCCGAGCGCGATCAGCGTGACCGTGTCGTCGCATCGGGAAATGCAACGTACCAACTGTTGCCGTGGCTCAAAGCGTTTGGTCGCATTGGCACCGATACCTATCGCCAGAATATCGACCTGCAGTGGGCGCAGGGAAATCTGGTGTGGGCCGATCCTTCGTATGCGGGCGCATTCAACTCCGCCAACTATCGCGTGAGCGAAGTGAATACGGACGGAATCATTACCGCCAACAAGATTGTCGGCCGGTTTGAACTCACCGCCAATTATGGCGGCACCATCAGCCGCATCAACAACGCCAGCAACAGCATCGCGACGGCGGGCATTTCAGTGCCTGGCATTTACAACACGTCAAATGCTGCGATCACGCCAACGGTCACCAACACCGTGTTGCGTAGCGGCGTGAATTCAATGTACGGATCGGCCGTTGCCACATTCAACGGCTACTTCACAGTTGAAGGCACAGGGCGCAACGACTGGTCAAGCACGCTGCCAAAAGAAAACGCATCGTACTTTTACCCGTCCGTGTCCAGCTCACTCATCCTGAGCGATATGTTGCCGGCAATCAGGAAGGGCGGGCTCACGTACCTCAAACTGCGCGGCGGTCATGCGCAGGTTGGTGCTCCCGCGCAACCGTACCAGTTGCAGAGCACGTATACCGGCTCGTCCACGAAATTCGGATCGCAGCCGCTGTTCTCGCTCAACAACAACATTGCCAATTCGCAGCTGCGTCCCGAAAAGACGACCGGCGATGAGGGCGGTGTTGAATTCGCATTCTTTGACGACCGCATCACGTTTGACGGCAGCTACTACAACAAGATCACAAAAGATCAGGTCATCAATTTGACCGTTGCGCCGGCAACCGGATTCAGTTCAGTCGCGATCAACGCCGGACAAATCAGCAATCGCGGCGTCGAAGCACAAGTCTCGGCACGCCCGTTCAAGAGCGTCAAAGGCTTCAGCTGGACGACCACGTTCAACTACGCGAAGAACAAGAGCAAAGTCGATGCACTGACGCCGGAGCTTGGCACGGTAATTCTTGGTTCGAACTGGAGCGCAAACGTCGAAGCGCGCAAAGGCGAACCGTACGGCGTGATCGTGGGCGCACCGTTTCTGCGTGACTCGGCCAGCGGCAAGTTGATTACCGCCGATGGTTTGCCTCAAGCAGACGTGGATCACCGTCGCGTGCTGGGCAACTACAACCCTGACTGGGTTGGCGGATGGTCCAACGATTTCCGTTACGGAAAAGTTGGTTTCTCATTCCTGCTCGATATTCGTCACGGCGGACAGATCTTCTCGTCGGGCAACATGTTCGCGACGTACAGCGGCGTGTTGGCCAGCACGCTGCCGGGACGCGAAGTGGATTGGGACAATCCTGGTGTAACCGTGCAAGGCATCGACGCAGAAACCGGTCAGGCCAACACGACCAAAGTCACGGCCGAGCAGTACTACCAGTCGTTGTATGGCATTCACGAAGCGTTTGTGAGCGACGCCGGTTTTGTCAAACTGCGCGAAGTACGTCTCTCGCTCGACGTTCCGTCAAAGATGGCGAACATGATGCGCATGCAGACCGTCAACCTCTCGCTCATCGGACGCAATCTCTGGATGCATACGAAATTCCCGAACTTCGATCCTGAAAACGCCTACAGCTCCGGCAATGTGCAGGGCTTTGATTTCGCGTCAACGCCCACGACACGTTCCATTGGTCTCAACGTCACCATTACGCCGTGAGCGGAGACAACTTCATGCTGAAATATTCGTCGTCAGTCGCGCGTGTTGCGATGGCATCTGCTCTGCTTGCAGGTGCGGCCGCATGTTCGCACGACATCACGGGATTGAACAACAATCCAAACAGTCCAACTGACGTTCCGCCCGGACCGCTGTTTACAAACGCAGCGCAATCGCTGGTGGGTCGTTTCCTCGGTGCAAACTGGGACTACACGGGCACATCGTTGTGGGTACAACACATGGCGAAAGTGCAATATGTGGAAGAAGACCAGTACAACCTTCGCACCACCACAACCGCCGGACATTTCGCGGGCCCGTACACGGGCGGTCTCGAAGATTTGCAGAAGGTGATTGTAAAATCGGGCACGCAACCGAACACGGCGGGTCCCGCTCGCGTGCTGAAAGACTGGACATTCCAGATCATGACGGATGCCTGGGGTGACATTCCGTATTCGCAAGCGCTCAAGGGTGACAGCGTTGGCGCTTCATTGACGCCCGCGTACGATCCGCAAAAAGATATTTACGCTGGCATGATTGCCGATCTCAAAACCGCGGCAACTACCATGACAGCGGGCGTATCGGCCGCGGATCCTGGTTTGGGCGCAGCAGATCCGTTGTACAACGGCAACCCTGCCAAGTGGCGCAAGTTTGCAAACTCGTTGCGCGCGCGCATGGCGCTTCGCCTCATCAAAGCCGATCCGGCCACGGCTGCAACTGAATTGCAAGCTGCGCTCACCGGGCCCGGTGGAATCATGACGTCCAACGCCGACAACGCACAAATCGTGTGGCCCGGCGACGGTATTTATGACAATCCATGGGCGGCAAACTTTGCGACACGTGACGACAATCGGTTGTCGAAAGTGTTTGCCGACACGCTTAACGCACTCGCCGACAAACGTATTACGGTCTACGGTCAGCCCACAAAGTCCGACCCGACAAAGTTTGCCGGTGCGCCCAACGGGTTGTCGACGTCCATTGCCGGTACGTACCTGAACACAGCGTCACGTCCGGGCGCCATTTTTTATCCCGGCGTTACAACGTACGGCACGTACGGCACCTCGGCCGGCAAGAAAACACCGTCGTATCTGATGGTGTATTCGGAACTGCTGTTCATCGAAGCCGAAGCTGCTGAACGTGGCATTGCCGGTCTCAACGCGGGACAGGCCAAGGGATTCTACGACGCAGCCGTTCGTGCTTCGTATGAACAGTGGGGTCTCTCCACCGCCGACGCCGATGCGTTCCTCGCGAAACCGGGGGTCTCGTACCAGGGCGGTGCGGCCGGCATGGCGCAAATCGGTTTGCAGAAGTGGATCGCGTTGTTCTCGCAGGGTTCCGAGGCGTGGGCTGAGTATCGTCG